>NZ_JBIQHY010000060.1:0-1908 GCF_044508335.1 Actinomadura sp. | reverse complement strand
CCGGCATCGGCGTCCGGCATCGGCGTCCGGCATCGGCGTCCGGCGTCAGCGGATGACGTCGGCCTTCAGCCGCGCGGCGTTCGGCGCCGCCGTGCCGCTCAGCGTCCGGGCGGACGCCTGCGACGGCGGAACCGGGTCACCGAGCTGCGGGACGTGCACGGTGCGGTGCTTCGGACGCTCTCCCCGCAGGAAGTAGGCGTCGAAGTAGGCGTCCACCTCGGCGGAACCGCGGTGCACGATGCAGTGCGTGCGGTCGCCGTCCTGGACGACCAGGCGCGAGCCCTTGAGCCGGCGGTGCATGTCCAGCGCGCCCTGGTACGGGGTGGCCGCGTCGGCGGTGGACTGGAACATCAGGATGTTGCCCGGCAGGTCGCGGGTGTGCCCGATGTTGATCGGCTTGCCGGCCTTGGCGCCCCAGAACAGGCAGGGCGCGTTGAACCAGACGTTGCTCCACGTCATGAAGGGGTGCTTGCGGTTGATGCGGGTGTTGTCCCGCCACCACTTGCCCCAGCTGCGCGGCCACTGCACGTCGGTGCACTCGGTCGCCAGGTACATCGCGGTGCCGTTGTCGTCGGACTCGCCGGACGTCTGCGCGCCGAACGTGCCCACGAAGGTGGCCGTGTCGCCGGCCTTGTAGGCGGCGAGCCCGGCGGCGTAGCCGTGCCAGATGGCCTGGCTGCGGCGGTAGCCGGCGTTCAGGATGACGTCGGTCAGCTCGTCCGGCCCGACGGCGTACTCCTGGCCGTCGAAGGTCTGGTAGACCGGCTTCTTCTTGAGCTGGCGCCGCAGGTCGTAGAAGAAGTCGCGCACCTGCCGCTGCGTCGTGCCGAGGTGGTACACCGAGTCGTACTTGGCGATCCAGCCGAAGTAGTACTCGATGTTCTTGTCGAACGCGACGTCCTGGGCGAGGTTGGCGTCGTACCAGACGTCCGACGGGCCGACGTTGCCGTCCAGCACCATCTTGTCGACGTTCCTCGGGTACACGGTGGCGTACGCCGACCCGAGGTAGGTGCCGTAGGAGGCGCCGTAGTAGTCGATCTTGTCGTTGCCGAGCGCCTTGCGGATCGACTCGATGTCGTTCACCGAGTCGATCGTCTTGACGTGGTCCAGCAGCCCGATCCGGTCGTTCGCGGCGCAGTCGTCCGCGTAGCCCTTGGACTTCTTCAGCCAGATGCCCACGGACTTCGGGTCACCGGTCCCGTAGTCGGGACGCGGCCCGTTCGACCAGGTCGGGTCGCACCTGATGGCCGGGACGCTCATCCCGACGCCGCGCGGGTCGAACCCGATGACGTTGTAGGCGTCGCGCATAGGCGCGGAGTTCTGCGCGAACACCCGCGGCCCGAACAGCGCGCCGCCGCCGCCCGGTCCGCCCGGGTTGACGATGATGTCGCCCTTGGCCGCGCCCTTGCCGGTGTGCGGCGTCCGGGTGAGCTGGAGCGTGATCTTGGTGCCGTGCGGCTTGGCGTAGTCCAGCGGCACCTGCAGCTCGGCGCACTGCACGATCTTGGAGACCGGGTACAGGCCGTCGTAGAGGTCGTGCACGGTCTGCACGAAGTCCGTCGGGCACGCGTGCCACTTCGCTGCGGCGGGGTTGAAACCTCCGGCCGTTCTGGCGGAAGGGCCCGCGGCCTGCGCGCTTGTGGCGCCCACGCCGGTGAGACCGAGCCCGGCCACCGCGGCCACGACAACGATCCTCTTCACATATCCCCCTAACGTGCTGACTCCGGTTGAGTCAGACATACGGGTAAAAGACAGGAGATTGTGACTTCTCTACGGCGAGCGCCGACAGGGCCCAACACAGTGGATGCCGAATCGTGACAAGATCAACGGAACTTCGTGACACCCTCGAACGTTCCGGAGTCCGGAGGGCGCGCCCGTGCGCGCACCCTCCCGCACGGCGCGCACACG
>NZ_JBIQHY010000195.1:0-6908 GCF_044508335.1 Actinomadura sp. | reverse complement strand
GCGAGGATCGCCTGCGTCGCTAACGGGGGTTCCAGGGGGTCGCCCCCCTGGGCTAGCAGGGCTAACAGAACTCCTGCCATGCCTTCCGGCTGTGGGTGTCGAGTAGGCGGAAGTCGCCGGTGGGCCAGTCCAGGTCGAAGTAGGCGACCCAGAGGGCCTTGTGCTTCTTCAGGTAGGCGTTGGTGGCGCGGAGCCAGGCGGCGCGTTCGGTGCCGTCGTCGTCGCCGACGAGGTAGCTGCCGGTCTCCGCGACGCCGAAGGGGAGGTTCTCGGCCTTGCTGACGGCGATGACGCGGTCGTACATGGTGGACGGCGAGTCGTACCGGCCCTTCTTCCAGCCGAGGTTGTAGGCGTCCCAGCCGAGGACCTGGATGACGTCGCGGCCGGGGTAGTAGTCGCGCCAGTCGCGGTGGGAGAGCGGGTCGAGGCTCCAGCTCATGAGGACGAGGGTGGCGTGCAGCCGCGAGTTGCCGGCCTTGTCGGCGAGGGCGCGGAGGCGGCGCCAGGCTGCGCGGTAGTCGGCCGCGGTGAACTCGCCGTTGGCGATGTTGTCCTCGGGCTCGTGGTAGTAGACCCAGTAGACGTCGCGGTCGCGGGGTGCGGTGGCGAACCAGTTCGTCATCGCCTTGTCGTACTTGCCGGCGAGGACGTCCTTGGGCGCGAGCTTGAAGGAGATGATCGGCGGGCGGTCGCCGAGGTTCGGGTTGCCGGGCCAGGCCGGCGGGACGCCCCGGTAGAAGAGGCGGACGGTCTCCAGGCCGCCGTAGCGGGCGTCCAGGCGGCTGAGGGCCTGCTGGAAGGTCTCACCCGGCTTCAGCTCCAGGGAGAGGCCGCAGAGGGTCCTGCTGCCGCCCGTGGACGTCTCGGGGGACTTGGTGGGCTCGGGGACGTCCCAGGTGGGTTCGGGGCCCGGCGCGGGCAGCGCCGCCGTGGGGGAGGCGCTGGGGGTGGGGGACGCGCTGGTGGACGGCGCGGGCTCGCCGCGGCGGGTCTTCAGCACGAGCCTGGGGCCGTCGCCGGTCTCGCGGGAGTGCAGGGACGCCGCCGACCAGAAGTTCTGGTTGGTGATGGCGAACGCGTAGCGGCCGGGGCCGGTGACGACGGAGCCGACGTCGAAGGAGATCCGGTCCTTGGCGGACGAGGCGGTCGCGATGACGGGGCCGGCGGCGGGCCGGTTGCTCCAGGAGGTGCCGTTCTCCGTCCAGGAGCCGGGGAGGCTGCGCAGCTCGACCTGGCGGGGCCGGTTGCGGGGCCGGTCGAAGGTCACCTCGACCCGGGCTTTGGTGATCTTCGGGGTGCCGCGCGGCACGTCGAAGGCGATGTAGGCCTCGGTGTGCCATTCCGGCCACACCGAGGCGGTGATCTTCTTGTCGTCGCCGAACCCCTTGCCGGGCATCTCGCGTACCACGTAGGTGTCGGCGGACGCCGGGACGACGGTGCCGCCGCCGGCGGACGCGGTCCGGGCGTCGCGGGCGAGCCCGCCGCCGGTGAGCGCGATCGCGCCGGCGGAGCCGCCGACGACGAGGAGGGTGCCGGCGGCGGTGAAGTAGAGGGACGGACGCGGCCCGCGCCGGCGGGCCCGCCCGCGCGGCCTGCGGGCCGGCGGGACGGGCTGCGAACGGCGGGCATCGGGCCGGTGGTGACCACCGGGGAACGGGTCACGGGGGTCGCGGTCGCGCACGGACGGCCCCTTCCTCTCGCTGGTCGTCGCCCCTTTATCTCACATCCGCCCCAGGGCTCACTTGGCGGGGAACATCCCGAGCCTGCCGTGGTACTCGTGGCCGAGCTCCTCGGTGTCGCTGCCGACGAGCAGCCCGCTCGGGTGGGCGACGAGCGCCTCGACGCCGTGGCCGAGCGTCCGGGTGGGGTTCCAGGGGAGCGCCTTGCCGGTGGCCGGGTCGAGGGCGCCGATGCCGGGCCGCGACACGGCGCCGGGGCCGGCGCTGTCGTGCCCGTAGGGGTTGTCGAGCCAGCGCTGGTGGCCGCCGACGTAGACGGCGGAGCCGGTCACGGAGGTGGACAGCAGCGTGTCGCCGCCCGTGTAGTTCACCCACGTGGGCTTCTGCCCGGAGCCGGTGCGGGACGACTCCCAGCGGGCGGCCGAGTCGCACAGGGTGGTCCGGCCGTAGGGGCCGCCGGTGGTGACGACGACGAAGTACTTGCCGTCGGGGGAGAAGTCCATCCCGCGCGTGTAGGTGTCGAAGGCGTTGAGGTTGCACGCGTCGGCGTACTCGTTGGTCGCCCAGGTCGACAGCTTCGCGGTGCCCGAGCCCAGGGTGATCATCGCGATCTGGGGCCGGCTCTGGCCGTTGACGCGGGTGAACGTCCCGTTGATGACCATCCGGGTGTCGGACGGGTCGACCGCGAGCTTGTAGACCTTGAGCGTGCCGGACCGCGGGTGCGTGATGCTGAAGTTGAAGGTGCCGTCGGCGGCGCCGGTGAGCGCGTCGAGCCGGGCGAGGGCGGTGCGCGACTTCCCGCCGGCCTTGGTGAACGAGCCGCCGATGTACAGCCGCAGGCCGCGCCGCACCATCGTGGTGACCCGGTAGTTCACGTTGGGCTTGAAGCCGGTGTGGACCTGGTTGGTGGTGGTCTTGACGGAGGCGACCGTGCCGGTCGCGCGGCCGTTGACGTTCTTGAAGGTCCCGGCCATGTAGACCCAGCCGCCCGTCCCGGCCTGGAGGGCGTGCACGGTGCCGTCGACCTTCGGCGTGAAGACCGTGCTGATCTTCCCGGTCTTCATGTCGTAGGCGAACAGGTTGTGCCGCTTGAGCTTCTTCGACGTGCCGGCTTCGCGCACTTCCTCGAAGTTGCCGCCGACGACGACCAGGTTCCCCACGACGGCGATGGCGCGGACGGTGCCGTCCAGCACGTGCGGGGTGTTGTTCACCGGGTTGGCCGAGACCACCGACGGCATGGCGATGTCGGCGGACGCCGCGCCCGCCGCGGCGGTCAGCGCCGACGCCGCGAGAGTGGTGGCCGTGAGGCAGGCGATGAATGGTCGCATGAAGGTGCTCCGGGAGACGGCCGGGGTCAGTGATGGCATCTTGTCCTACCACAAAGGCGAAAATCGGGCAGTGGTTCCCGGGAACCGCGGCCGGAAAGAGATGTCGGTCACGGCTCGGATCGCGACGCGGGCGCCTTTCCCCTCCGGATCCGGTGCAGAATGACGCGGCCCAGGTAGGAGCCCAGTTCGATGGTGTAGCGGCGCCACAGCCGGCGGGGCTCGCGGGCCAGCCGGTAAAGGAACCCGATGCGCAGCTTGAGGACCCAGCCCGGGTAGTAGTCGCGCCGCTCGGCGAGGTGCTCGAAGTACGCGCCGCACGTGATGATCACGGGTGCGGTGATCCGGTCGCGGTACTCGGTGACGAACCGCTGCTGCAGCGGGGTGCCGAGGCCGACGTGCAGGACGTCGGGGGCCGCCTCGTTGATCTCGGCGACGAGCCGCTCGGCGGTCTCGGCGGGGAGGCGGCCGTGCTCGTCCGCCCAGTGGCCGTGCAGCGTCCCGGCGATCTGCAGCCCCGGGTACCAGGCGCGGACGTTCGCGGCGGCGGCCTCGGCGACGCCGGGCGCGTTGCCGAACAGGAAGACCCGCCAGCCGTGCTCGGCGGGCTGCCCGAACAGGTCGTCGGTGAGGTCGTCGTTGGCCATCCGGCCGGGCACGGGGCGTCCGAAGATCTTCGCGGCGAGCACGACGCCCCACCCGTCCGGCAGGTTGAGGTCGAAGCCGTTCATGAGGTCGCGCAGCCCGGCGTCCTTCTGCGCCTTGAGCACGTAGTCCGGGTTGGCGAACGTGACGGTCAGCTTCGCGCGGTCCTTGACGGCCGCCTCCACGAACGACCGGAGCCGGGCGACGTCGATGCGGCTGACCCGCACGCCGAGGACGTCGACGGTGTCATGCGGCCATCGTTGGTCCACGCTGCTCTCCTGGTGCGCCGGCTCGGCCGGTGGCTGGGACGGGAGAGGGCAGCGTATCGAGGTTCCGGCGCGCGCGGTGGCGGAGGTGCACCGAGACGGCGAGGGTGCCGGCGGCGAGGACGGCCATCGTCCAGGCGAGCGGGACGGCGCCGACGCCGAACATCTTCAGCGACGACGCGACGAGGACGAGCGCCAGCACGCGGCGGATGAGCCCGCCGGGGGCGCGCGAGGAGATCCGGGAGCCGAGGTAGACGCCGGGGATGGAGCCGGCCAGCAGGGCGGCGGTGACCTCCATCCGGAAGTCGCCGAACAGCAGGTGGCCGATGGCGGCCGCGAACACCAGCGGGACGGCCTGCAGCAGGTCGGTGCCGACGAGCTGGTTGGCCTTCAGCGTCGGGTAGAGGGCGAGGAGCGCGACGATGATGAGGGAGCCGGAGCCGACCGAGGTGATGCCGACGACGAGGCCGCCCACCGCGCCGACCAGCACGGTCGGGACCGGGCGGACGGCGACCTCGGGCGCCTCGCCGTCGCCGGCGGAGCCGGCGCGCCCGCGGCGGCCCAGGTAGGCGCGCAGGACGAGCCCGCCCGCCGCGATCATCAGCGCGACGCCCATGGCCTTGCTGATGAGGTCTTCGACGGAGTCGCCGTGGCCGAGCGCCTTCGCCAGCAGGACGCCGGAGAAGGCGGCCGGCACCGAGCCGGCGCACAGCCAGCCGACGAGCCGCGTGTTGATCGTGCCCTGCCGGTAGTGGACGGCGCTGCCGACGGGTTTCATCACGGCGGCGGCGACGAGGTCGCTGGACACGGCGGCGAGCGGGCTGACGCCGAAGAACGTGACGAGCATCGGCGTCATCAGCGCGCCGCCGCCCATCCCGGTCAGCCCGACGATGACGGCGACGAGGAACGAGCCCAGCGCCATCGTCCAATCGAAGTCCATCGGCATGACCTACCTGCCATGTAGGAAAACTCGCGTACCACCCTAGAGGACGGCCTCCGGGTGGGTCTAACCCGGGTTTCGAGCGACAAACGGGACGGATGTTCTATTCGGGACGAACCCAGCCGCCGTCCACCAGCAGGCCGAGCACCTGGCCGACCGCCTCGTCCGGCGCCATCCGCGACGTGTCGAGCGTCAGGTCGGCGTCGTCCGGCTCCTCGTACGGGTCGGAGATGCCGGTGAACTCGGGGATGAGGCCCGCGCGCGCCTTCGCGTACAGGCCCTTGCGGTCGCGTCGCTCGCACTCCTCCAGCGGCGTCGCGACGTGCACCAGGATGAAGTCGCCCACGGCCGACACCATCCGGCGGACTTCGGCGCGGGTCGCCGCGTACGGGGCGATCGGCGCGCAGATCGCGGTGCCGCCGTGCCGGGTGATCTCGGCGGCGACGAACCCGATCCGCCGGATGTTGAGGTCGCGGTCGGCGCGGGAGAACGTCAGCCCGGCGGACAGCATCCGCCGCACGACGTCGCCGTCCAGCAGCGTGACCGTGCGGCCGCCGCGCTCGACCAGCGCGTCGGCCAGGCCGCGCGCGACCGTGGACTTCCCGGAGCCGGACAGCCCGGTGAAGAACACCGTGATGCCCCGCGAGTGCTTCGGCGGGCGCGCCCGCACCAGCTCGGCGGCCACGGCCGGCGGGGTGAACCAGTCGGGGACGGGCTCGCCCGCGTCCAGCAGCTCGGCCAGCCGCTCGGGCGTCAGCTCCGCCTGGACGTGGTCGGGCTCGATGCGCGCGACGGGCCGCCAGACCTCCACGTCGGCGTCGTAGGCCCACGGCTCGGGGACGACCACCGGGATCGCGGTGCCCTCCAGCTCCGCCTCCGCGAGCAGGTGGGTGGCGCCGTAGGACGCGGCGACGTGCGAGCGCAGCAGGACGTCGCGCTCGCCGTCGCCGCCGCGCGCGGGCAGCGGCACCGGGACGATGCGGGTGCCGTCCGGGAGCTCCTTGCGGACGCCGAGCAGCGCGCGGACGAGCGACTCGTCGTGTTCGCCGCCGAGCAGCGGCAGGACCAGCACGTTCGCGCCGAGCCGCTCGGCGACCTGGCGGAGCTGGCCGAGCTGCTTGCGGTGCAGCGGATCGCGCGTGGCCACCGCCAGGACCGGGCCCTCGACGGGGGTGAGCTCGTCGGGACGGCGGCGCAGCGAGTGGAACGGCCCGTGCGCGGGGGCGCGGAGCGCCTCCAGCGGGCCCGCGAGCCGCCACTCCTGGGTGGTCGGGTCCTGCCAGGCCTCGGCGACGTCCAGCACGGCGAGCGGCACGCCCTCCGGATCCTGCAGGACGACGCGCTCCTGGTCCGTCAGCTCCTTCGGGACGGTCAGCGTGACCGGCACCGGCCACGGGGTGCCGTCGGCGAGCCGCCCGCCGGCGACCACCATCGCGGTGTCGTAGGAGCCGAGGAACCCCGGCAGCGGGCGGTACACGCCGGCGAGGAGCAGCTCCAGATCGGCGAGCTCCACCGGGCTCGGGGTCCAGGCGGGCAGGTCCCGCAGCGTGTCGGGAAGGCCGGCGTCGGCGGTCACCGCGATCTCCGATCCCGCCCGGCGGCGGGGGTACCGGGCTTGTCCGTGTGAGTGAGAGTCTCCGCAGCAGAAATTACTGCGTCGGCCCCGGCCCGCGCACGCCCGCCCCGGTCAGATGACCCTGGCGAAACGGTTCTCGGGTTTGCGGATGACCAGCGTGATCTCGCTGTGGTCGGCGGTGAGGCGGCCCCGGGTGACCGCCGACACGAGCCGGCACAGCAGGTCGGCGAGGCCGGTTCCGGCCCCGAGCGCGTCGATGGCCTGCCGGGACGTGTACTCCTCGGAGATCACCAGCCCGCGCATCACGCAGTACCAGCGCATGCCCGCCAGGGACGCGACGCGGCCGTACACCGCGCGCGGCGGGCCCGTCCGGACGACCGGCACCGGCCGGGACGGGGCCCCGGCCGGGGCGCTCGCGGCGGCCGGTGCGTCCGCGCCGGCCCGCGGCGGCCCGGCGGGCGCGCTCTCCGGCCCGGC
>NZ_JBIQHY010000059.1:35411-38200 GCF_044508335.1 Actinomadura sp. | reverse complement strand
GCACGTCACGATCACCGCGCACCGCAACACCCGGACGTTCCTGCCGCCCGCCGACCAGTGCCCGCTGTGCCCGGGCGGCCCCGCTTCGGAGATCCCGGACCCGTCCTACGAAGTCGTCGCGTTCGAGAACCGGTTCCCGTCGTTCGACGTGCGGACGCCGCCCGTCCCGCCGGAGATCGACGGGGTCCCCCGCGCCCGCGGCGCCGGGCGCTGCGAGGTCGTCTGCTTCACCGACGAGCACTCCGCGTCGATGGCGCAGCTGCCCGTCTCCCGCGTCCGGACGATCATCGACGCGTGGGCCGACCGCACCGCCGAGATCGCCGCGGTTCCCGGCGTCCGCCAGGTCTACGTGTTCGAGAACCGGGGCGTCGAGATCGGCGTGACCCTGCACCACCCGCACGGCCAGATCTACGGGTACCCGTTCATCACGCCGCGCACCGAGCGCATGCTGGCGGCGGCCGCCGCGAACCCGGACCTGTTCGGCGACGTCCTGGCGGCCGAGCGCGCCGGCGGCCGCGTCGTCCTGCCGGGCGAGCACTGGACGGCCTACGTGCCCGCCGCCGCCCGCTGGCCGGTCGAGGCGCACCTGATGCCGCACCGGCACGTCCCCGACTTCACCGCGCTGGACACCGCCGAGCGCGACGAGCTGGCCGTCCTCTACCGGGACCTGCTGCGCCGCTGCGACGCCCTCTACGGCACCCCGCTCCCGTACGTGGCGGGCTGGCACCAGGCCCCCGCCGGGACGGGCCTCCGCCTGCACCTGGAGCTGTTCTCCGTCCGCCGCGCCGCCGACAAGATCAAGTATCTGGCGGGCTCGGAGTCGGGCATGGCCGCCTGGATCAACGACGTCTCCCCGGAGGACATCGCCGGCCGCCTCCGCGCCGCGGGCTGATTACAGCTTCGCCGCGCCCCATCGCGTCACACCGCGGCCGAGTTTCCGCGAGTGCGTGGAACGCCGCAGCCGGGTGCCTTACGCTCCCACGCATGCCGGATACCGTGCTCGCGGAACCGCTGGCGGAAGGATCGTTCGACAGCGTCGCCGTCACCGCCGAAGGCGCGCCGCTGGCGTTCACCTCGCAGACGGCGCGGGGCGCGAACGCGGGCCAGCTGTGGGACCTGGCCGCCGGCGCGGCCCTCGGTGCGCCGATCCCCGACTTCCCCGCCGACCGCGCCGACTGGGCGTTCGGCGTCCCCGCGGGCTCGCCGACCGTCGCGTGGACGCACCGCGACCGCGTCCACGTCCAGGACCTCTCCACGGGCCACGAGCCGGTCTTCGACGGCCAGCCCGACCTCGTCGGCCTCGCCGTCCACCACGGCCGGGCCGCGGTCGTCACCGTCTTCGGCCCCGCGAGCGACGCCGAGGTCGTCGCGTGGGACGCGCTCACCGGCGAACGCCTGGCCGAGTTCACCCTCTGGCTGGGCCACCGCACGGCCATCGACCGCTGGATCCTGCACGCGACCCCGGCCACCGGCCCCCTCATCGGCCTGCCCGGCGACTCCGCCGTCAGCCTCCTGGACGTCGAACGCGGCGAGGAGATCGCCGCCCTGCCCGCCGACTACGCGGTGCTGACCCCGTCCCCGGACGGCCTGGTCCTCGTCCAGCCGACCCCGTCCGGCCTGCACGTCCGCGGCCTCGACGGCGACCGCCTCGCGACCCTCGACACCCCGGCCCCCTGCGACCGCGTGGCCGCCTCCCAGGTGGACGGCCGCCTCCTCGTCACGGCCGCCGTCCGCGACGACCCCGGCACCCTCCTGGCCTGGGACGCCGCGACCCCGGCCCCGTCCCACCGCCTGAAGGTCCCGTCCCCCGTCAACGACCTGGCCCTGGCCCCGGACGGCACCCTCCTGGCAGCCACCGACGAGGCCCTCTACACCACCCCCCTGTGCCCCTGACCCCCATCCCTCGCTGGGGGCCGACGTCGGTCACGTGGTCGAGGGCGGACAGGTCTCCGGGGGGCAGGCGGACGGCGTCAGGCGACGTGCTCCTTGTAGCGGGCCAGGGTCAGCGCCAGCGCCTCGGGGCCCGGCATCGCCCACAGCGCCTCGTTGAAGATCTCCACCTCGATCGGGCCGGTGTAGCCGGCCGCGTCCACGGCCTCGCGGAAGCGGCGCAGGTCGATGCGGCCGTCGCCGAGCATGCCGCGCCCCGTGAGGACGCCCTCGGGGAGCGGCGTCACCCAGTCGGCGACCTGGAACAGGGCGATGCGGCCGACCGCGCCCGCGCGGGCGATGCCGTCCCACACGTCCGGGTCCCACCACAGGTGGTAGGTGTCGATCATGACGCCCACCTGGGCGGACGGGAAGGGGGCGGCCATGTCGAGCGCCTGGCCGAGGGTGGAGACGACGCAGCGGTCGGAGCAGTACATCGGGTGCAGCGGCTCCAGCGCGAGCCGGACGCCGTGCTCGCCCGCGCAGGGCGCGATCTCGGCGAGGACGTCGGCGACGCGGGAGCGCGCGCCGTCCAGGTCGCGGGATCCGTCCGGGAGGCCGCCGCTCACCAGGCACAGGACTGGCGCGCCCAGTCCGGCCGCCTCCTCGATGGCGCGGCGGTTCTCGTCCACGGCGTCCGGCCGCTGGAAGAAGCCGCCCCGGCACAGGGACGTGACCTCCAGGCCGTGGTCGCGCATGAGCTGGGCGGTGCGGGCCAGGCCGTACTCGGCGACGGGCTCGCGCCACAGGCCGACGCCGGCCACCCCGGCCGCGGCGCAGCCCGCGGCCAGCTCGGGCATGGGCCAGTGCCGGGTCGTCCACTGGTTCAGGCTGAACCTCATCACGCGGCTCCCCATCAC
>NZ_JBIQHY010000059.1:2541-35311 GCF_044508335.1 Actinomadura sp. | reverse complement strand
CGGCTCCCCATCACACGGCTCCTTGGACGGTCAGCCAGGCGCGCATCCGGTGCGCCGCGAGCGCCGGGTCGGGGAAGAGGCCGGCGGCGTCGGCGAGCCGGAACAGGCGCACCATGTGCGGGACGGAACGCGCGGTCTCCAGCCCGCCGACCATGCGGAAGTGCCGCTGGTGGCCGGCCAGCCAGGCGAGGAAGACCACACCGGTCTTGTAGTAGTAGGTGGGCGCCTCGAACAGGTGGCGGGAGAGCGGCACCGTCGGGGCGAATATCTCCTCGTAGGACGAGAGGTCGCCGCAGTCCAGCGCGCGCAGCGCCGCCGCGGCGGCGGGCGCGATGGGGTCGAAGACGCCGAGCAGCGCATCGCTGTGCCCGGCGTCGTCGCCCCTGATCAGCTCCGGGTAGTTGAAGTCGTCGCCGGTGTAGAGGCGGACGCCGGGCGGGAGGCGGCGCCGGAACGCGATCTCGCGGTCGGCGTCCAGCAGTGAGATCTTCACGCCGTCGACGCGGGACGCGTGGTCGCCGATGAGCGCGAGGAGCGCGTCGGCGGCCGCGTCGAGGTCGGGGGAGCCCCAGTAGCCGTCCAGCGCCGGGTCGAACATCGGCCCCAGCCAGTGCAGGACGACGGGCCGCCCGGCCTGCGCCAGCAGCCGCCCGTACACCGCCGCGTAGTCGTCCGGGCCGCGCGCGGCGGCGGCGAGGTGGCGGCTCGCCATCAGGACCGGGACGGCGCCGACCGAGTCGATCACCGCGAGCTGCTCCTCGTAGGCGGCGGTGATGGCGCCGAGCGAGGCGGGGCCCGGCGGGAGCTGGTCGGTGCCGGCGCCGCAGACGATCCGGCCGCCGGTTGAAAGCGCTTCCCGGCCGCTCCGCACGATGAGCTCGCGGGTCGTCGCCCAGTCCAGTCCCATGCCGCGCTGCGCGGTGTCCATCGCCTCGGCGACGCCGAGCCCGTACGACCACAGGTGCCGGCGGAAGGCCAGCGTCGCGTCCCAGTCGAGCGAGTCGCCGCCGGCCACGACGTGCGCGGCGGCGTAGGCGGCCCGCGACGTGCTGGGCCCCGGCGGCGGCGCGTACGCGCGCGGCTCGCCCATGACGTGCGGCGCCGCCAGGCCCGGAAGTTCGATCTTCACAGCTCCGGGACCTCCAGCCGGCGGCCCTCGCGCCAGGCCCGCAGCCCCAGCTCGGCGAGCTGCACGCCGCGCGCCCCCGCGTAGAAGTCCCACGGGAAGGGGGAATCATTGGCGACGTGCCGCAGGAACATCTCCCACTGCGCCTTGAACCCGTTGTCGAACTCGGCGTTGTCGGGGATCTCCTGCCACTGCGAGCGGAAGTCCTCGGTGGCGGGCAGGTCGGGGTTCCACACCGGTTTCGGCGTCATCGACCGGTGCTGGACGCGGCAGCGCCGCAGCCCGGCGACCGCCGAGCCCTCCGTCCCGTCCACCTGGAACTCCACCAGCTCGTCGCGGAACACCCGGGTCGCCCAGGA
Organism: Actinomadura sp.; assembly: GCF_044508335.1. Classification (NCBI taxonomy): domain Bacteria; kingdom Bacillati; phylum Actinomycetota; class Actinomycetes; order Streptosporangiales; family Thermomonosporaceae; genus Actinomadura; species Actinomadura sp. Next base: position 33,826 of record NZ_JBIQHY010000059.1, on the reverse strand, counting down.
CGAGTTGATCTGCGCGACGATCCCGCCGTCCAGCTCGAAGATCCCGTAGGCGGCGTCGTCCGCCGTCGCCTCGTACGGCTTGCCGTCCTCGTCCACCCGCTCGGGGATGTGCGTCGCCCCGAGCGCCTGCACCGACCGCACCGGCGCGATCGCGTCCAGCACGTACCGCCAGTGGCAGAACATGTCGAGGATGATGCCGCCGCCGTCCTCCGCCCGGTAGTTCCAGCTCGGCCGCTGCGCCTCCTGCCAGTCGCCCTCGAACACCCAGTAGCCGAACTCGCCGCGCACCGACAGGACGCGGCCGAAGAAGCCGCCGTCGATGAGCCGCTTCAGCTTGAGCAGGCCCGGCAGGAACAGCTTGTCCTGGACGACGCCGTGCCTGATGCCCGCCTCGTCCGCGAGCCGGGCCAGCGCCAGCGCGGTCTCCAGGTCGCCGGCGAGCGGCTTCTCGGTGTAGACGTGCTTGCCCGCCGCGATCGCCGCGCGGATCGCGTCCGCCCGCGCGCCGGTGACCTGCGCGTCGAAGTAGACGTCGGTCTCCGGGCGCGCGAGCGCCTCGGCCAGGTCGGTCGTCCAGGCGGTGAGCCCGTGCCGCTCGGCGAGGCCGCGCAGCTTGGCCTCGCTGCGCCCGACCAGCACCGGCTCCGGCCACAGCACGGTGCCGTCGGCCGTGCGCACCCCGCCCTGCTCGCGGATCGCGAGGATCGAGCGGAGGAGATGCTGGCGGTACCCCATGCGTCCGGTGACGCCGTTCATGACGATCCCGACGGACCTGCGTGCCATCCCGTTCCTCCCCAAACTGCCGTCGATGCGCGCCCCCGGCGGCCGTTCCGGACCGGGTGCTGGGAAAGCGCGTTCAGAAAGCGCTTTCTGAGGTACCGTAAGAGCGGCGCACGGTGCGGTCAAGAGGGAGTCCGCCGGGAACCCGCCGCGCCGGACGAGGGAGTGCGATGACCGAAGCGGCCGAGGAGCGGCGCGCGGACCGCGCCTACGTGACGCTGCAGGACGTCGCCCGCGATGCCGGCGTCTCGCTCGCCACCGCGTCCCGCGTCCTGAACGGGACCTCGCAGGTCCGCGCCGACCTGCGGGAACGGGTGCTCGCGTCGGCGGGTCGGCTCAGCTACACCCCGAACGCGCACGCGCAGGCGCTCGCCGGCTCGTCCAGCACGTCGGTCGGGGTCATCTGCCACGACGTCAGCGACCCCTACTTCGCCGGCGTCGCCCGCGGCGTGATGAGCGCCGCCGCCGAGCACGGGATGCTCGTGATGCTCGCCAGCACGTTCCGCGACCCGGCCCGCGAGATCGAGTACGTGGCGATGCTGCGCGCCCAGCGGGCCCGTGCGATCCTGCTCATCGGCTCCGGCTTCGAGGACCGCGGCTGGGAGCGCTCGATGGCCGCCGAGCTGGACCCCTACCAGCGCACCGGCGGCCGCGTCGCGGTCCTCAGCCGGCACCGCAGCCTCAAGGTGGACGCGGTCCTGCCGCAGAACCGGGAGGGCGCCGCCGCGCTGGCCCGCGCGCTGCTCGACCTCGGCCACCGCGACTTCGGCGTGCTGACCGGCCCGCTCGCGCTGACCACCGTGTCCGACCGGCTCGGCGGCTTCACCGACGCGCTCGCCGACGCGGGCGTCCGCATCCCGCCGGAGCACGTCGTCGAGGCGGCGTTCACCCGCGATGGCGGCTACGCGGCGGCGACCGAGCTGCTGCGCCGCCCCACCCGCCCGACCTGCGTGTTCGCCGTCACCGACGTGATGGCGATCGGCGCCCTGGCCGCGTTCCGCGACAACGGCGTCGCCGTGCCGGACGACGTCTCCCTCGCGGGCTTCGACGACATCCCGATCGTCCGCGACCTGACGCCGCCGCTCACCACCGTCGCGCTGCCGCTGAACGAGATGGGGGAGCGCGTCATGGGCCTGGCGATGCGCGAGCCGTCCCCCCGCCGCAGCCGCATCGAGCGCGTCGCCGGCGAGGTGGTCCTGCGCGCCAGCACGGCCCCGCCCCGCTGAAACGCGAAGAACCCGCCCGGATGGTCCGGACGGGTCTCGATCTATGTGCCGCCTATGTGCCGCTGGGTCAGCGCGCGGCGAGATCCTCCGTGGCGTCGGCCTCCGCGGGACGCTCGGCTTCGGCGTCCGCGGGCCGCTCCGGCCAGGAGTCGATCTTGGTGCGTCGGGGGTTCGCCAGGGCGTTGTCCATTGTTGCTGCTGTCCTCCCAAGTTCGAGCCGTGGCCCAATTACCCGATGTTCTCGGCCGCGAGGCCGCTTTCGCAAAATGGTCTAGACCGCGTCCCTCCCCCGATGGGACGCGACGCGACCGTTAACACCGCTAATGGATCATTCATTCCCGTGCGGGGAAACCCGGTGGCCCCGGCGGCGCCCGCCTGCCACCCTTCTCTTCCATGGACGCAGCCGAACTGATCCGCCTGCAGGACGCCGGGGCCCGCCTGAAGTTCCTGTTCTTCTGGGGTCACCGGACCCCCGGCCCCGGCTACCTCAGCCAGTGGTGGCCGTCCCCCTTCACCGTCGACGGCACGGCCTATGCGACCGCCGAGCACTACATGATGGCCGGGAAAGCCCGCCTCTTCGGCGACGAGGAAACGGCGGCCGCCATCATCGCCGCCGCCGATCCCCGCCGCGCCAAAGACCTCGGCCGCCGCGTCCGGAACTTCGACGAGCAAAGGTGGCGCGACAACCGTGTGGCGATTGTCACAAGGGGCAACGAGGCGAAGTTCGGCCAAAACAAAGAACTCCGCGACTACCTCCTCGGCACCGGCGACCGCGTCCTCGTCGAGGCGAGCCCCCTGGACCGCGTCTGGGGCATCGGCCTCGCCGCCGACGACCCCCGCGCCGGACGGGTCGCGTCATGGCAGGGCGAGAACCTGCTGGGCTTCACCCTGATGACCGTCCGCGGCGCCCTCCGCTGACCACTCGCCTTCCGCATCTGGGCGCCGCGTCGCCGGGCGCGGGCGGAGCCGGTGGTCAGGGGGTGGCCGGGTCGCGCGAGCCGGCGCGGGTGAAGAGGTAGATGGCGGACGTGCCCAGGCCGGTCGGTTTGGGGATGAGCGGGCGGCGCTCGTCGTAGCGGTCGGATTCGCGGTGCCATTTGAGGATGCCGGCCATCCAGTCGCGGAGTTCGTCGACGTAGGCGGCCAGGGAGGCGCGGGCGGTGTCGTCCAGGCCGAGTTCGCCGGCCAGGGCGGGCAGCTCCCGGGTGGCCAGGTGCTCGAACTGGCGGCGCCGGGACGTGATGAGGTCGTTCACGATGGGCAGCGCCTCGTCGCGGCCGCAGCCGAAGAAGTTCTCGATGGCGAGGACGCCGTTGTTCAGCTCGCCCTCGTACTCGATCTCCTTCTGGTAGGAGAAGCAGTCGTTCAGGAGGCAGGCGACGTCCATCGCGGACGCGTCGATCTCGCGCAGGGTGCGGGTCGCGAAGACCTCCGCGGGGACCTCGTGGGAGTGCTCGATCCGGGAGAGGCTCATCGTCATCTCGGAGCCGAACGTGTGGCGCCGCATCTCGATGTAGTCGACGGGGTCGGGGACGCGCGACTGGAGGTGGTTGTTCAGCTCCCAGAGCCAGCTCTCGACCATGTGCTCGACGGACGCGCGGAACTCGCGGCGGCCCCGGTCGTCCATGGGCAGTGCGGTGCGCGGCCACAGGTCGGCCAGCGCGGCCTCGAAGGGGTTCTCCGGCGGGGGAGTGGCGCCGCAGTCCAGCGGCATGAAGGACGGGATGCGGGCGTTGAAGACCTTCGCGCCCGCCATGTCGCGGTCGCGGTTGAACACGGCGGGGAAGTAGTCGTCGCCGAAGGTGCCGAACGCCAGCCACTGGGTGGCGAGGTCGAGGGCCTCCGGGCTCGCGTCCGGGTCGAGGGAGGCGGCGCAGATCTCCAGCGCCATCCCGGTGAGCCGCTCGGCGCTCCACACCGGCACGGGCGTGCGGGGATGCGGGGAGAACATGCCCATCTCGCGGGCCCACAGGACGACGTTGCGGCCGGCGCGGTCGCGGTGCGGGTTGACGCGCGGCGGGTACGGGATGTCGAACTCCGGCAGCGGCGTCGGCCCCACCTTCTGGAACGGGACGTGCGGGCGGCTGATCCGCGCCGACCTCAGCAGCGCCGGGACGCGCGCGGCCGACATCCCGAGCGACTTCTCGTTCATGTAGCGGCTGGACCGCATGTGCCACTCGTGGCCGCCGGACTGCCAGTCCTGCAGGGCCTTCACATAGGCCGCGACGCTCGCCTGCTCGGACGGGTCGAGCGCGTGGTCGGCGAAGACGTGCGGCAGTTCGGTGAGGGCGGTGTTCTCGAACTGCCGCAGCCGCGAGGTCAGCAGGTCGTTGACCGTGTCGGCGGCGGCCTGCGGCCCCACCTTCAGGAAGTGCTCCATCACCAGGACGCAGTTGTTCACCTCGCCCTCGGACTCGGTCTCCCGCTGGTAGGAGAAGATGTCGTTCCGCAGGTGCACGCCGTCCGCGAAGGTGTCCTTGAGGACGCGCAGCGGCCGCGTGCCCACCACCCGCTCGGGGATCTCCACGCCGGCGGCGTGCTCCGCCAGGTCGGCCGACCAGGGCGCGCCGCCGACCTTGCGCCGCATCTCGATGTACTCGACCGGGTTCGGCAGCCGCCCGCTGCTGATGTTCGACAGCTCCCACAGCGACTCGCGCAGCAGGTTCAGGGTGCTGACGGAGAAGCGGTCGCGCCAGGCGCCGGACTTGGCCGGGACGGTCCGGCCCCAGAGGTCGGCGAGGCCGCGCTCGACGGCGTTCACCGGCTCCGGCGGGTCGAGCGACATGAACAGCGGCAGCCGGTCGAGGTAGGCGCGGGCGCCGTCCTGGTCGCGGGGCTTCTTGAAGACCTCCAGGAAGTGGTCGTCGAAGTAGAACACCCAGACGTACCAGTCGGTGACGAGGTCGAGTTCCGGCCCGTCGCAGTCGGGGTGCGTGTACGCGCAGAGGAGCGCGTAGTCCATCGCCGCGAGCGCCGCCTCGTCCCAGATGTCGGGGGTGCCGGGGTCCCGGTCGTCGTCCAGCATCTTCATCTCGCGCGCCCACGCCATGGTGTGCGTCCGCGCGCCCTCCAGATGCGGGTTCAGCCGGGCGGGGTACGGCACGTAGAAGTCGGGCAGCTCGAACGGTTGCATCGACCGGCCTCTCTGTCGGCTCCGAACGGGACGGGATCCGCTCGGCAACTTACAGCACTCGCAAAGTTACGAAGGGTGATAACTTCCTCTCCGGAATGCTTTGCCCGCCGGGGGGTAAGCCGGAGGTCATGACGGAGTCGAGCGAACCCGCGGAGGTCGGCGACTCGCTGGAGCAGAACCTCCTGCTCGCCCGGCGGGTGGTCGACGCCGCGCAGCAGGAGATGCTGGAGAAGGCCCGGCAGCGCGTCCCGGCGCTGCGGCTGGGCGCGATCGCCGGGGCCTTCGGGGTCCTCGCGACCGCCGCCACGTACCGGATGAACGTGCTGCTGCTGGAGAAGAAGCTGCCGCCCGAGCTGGCGTCCTTCGTCGCGGCCGCCGTCTACGGCGGCGGGGCGGGCGCCGCGGCGGTGGCCGCGTCCCGCAAGTGGAAGGGGCTGCCGGCGCCGCTGCCGACCGACACGGCGCGCCAGGTCGTGGAGATACTCTCCGACTCGGTCTGACCGGGTCCGGTGCCGTCCGGCGCGCTCCGGCCGCGCCCCCGCCGCCGCTGACTCACCTCGCCGCATCGGGGTAGGGGCGCGGCATGGACATGCCTATCCACGCCGACATCACGGTGCACGTGAACGGCGACGAGCACCGGCTGAGCGTCGACACCCGCGCGTCCCTGCTGGACGTCCTGCGCGAGGACCTCGGCCTGACGGGCTCCAAGAAGGGCTGCGACCACGGCCAGTGCGGCGCGTGCACCGTCCTGCTCGGCGGGCGCCGCGCGAACGCGTGCCTCGCGCTGGCCGTCGCCCACGACGGCGCCGAGATCACCACGGTCGAGGGCCTCGCGCGGGACGGGCGGCTCAGCCCCGTCCAGCGGGCCTTCGTCGAGAACGACGCCTTCCAGTGCGGATACTGCACGCCCGGCCAGCTGTGCTCCGCCACCGCCGTGCTGGACGAGGCCGCCCGCGGCTGGCCGAGCGCCGTCACCGGGGACATGGCCGCCGAACCTCCCCTGGACGACGCCGAGATCCGCGAGCGGATGAGCGGCAACCTGTGCCGCTGCGGCGCCTACACCGGGATCGTCGCCGCGCTGCGCGAGGCGGCCGGCGAGCCGGACGGGGCGGCCCGGGAAGGAGCGCGGGCATGAGGCCCTTCGCATACGCGCGGGCGGCGACGGCCGAGGACGCGATGGCCGAGCACGCGGCGGCCCGGGACGGCGACGACGCGCGCTACCTCGGCGGCGGGACGAACCTCGTGGACCTGATGCGGCTCGGGGTGGAGCAGCCCTCGAAGCTCGTCGACGTGACCCGCCTGCCCTACGACCGGATCGAGCGGGACCCGGACGGGACGCTAATCGTCGGCGCCGCCGTCACCAACAGCGCCCTCGCCGCCGACCGGACGGTGCGCGCGGAGTTCCCGATGCTGGCGAGGGCCGTCCTGTCGGGGGCGTCCGGCCAGCTCCGCAACCTCGCGACGGTCGGCGGCAACCTGCTGCAGCGCACCCGCTGCCCCTACTTCCAGGACGCGTCCAAGCCCTGCAACAAGCGGGACCCGGGAAGCGGCTGCCCGGCGCGCGACGGCGAGCACCGAAACCTGGCGATCCTCGGGCACTCGTCCGCGTGCGTCGCGACCCACCCGTCCGACATGGCGGTGGCGCTCGCGGCGCTGGACGCCTCGGTCCGCGTCCGCGGCCGCGGCGGGGAACGGACGATCATGCTGGACGACCTCTACCGGCTGCCCGGCGGCGATCCCCGGCGCGACACCACGCTCGACCGCGGCGACCTGATCATCGGGGTCGCCGTGCCGCCGCTGCGCATGCCGGCGGCGTACCGCAAGGTGCGCGAGCGGGCGTCGTTCGCGTTCGCGCTGGTCTCGGTGGCGGCGGCGCTGGACGTGCGCGGCGGCGTGGTCCAGGACGCCCGGCTCGCGCTCGGCGGCGTCGCCCACCGGCCGTGGCGGGCCCGCGCCGCCGAGGACGCGCTGCGCGGCGCCGCCGCGACCGGGGAGGCGTTCGCCCGCGCCGCCGACGCGGAGCTGGCGGCCGCCGAGCCGCTGCGCGACAACGGATACAAGGTGCCGCTCGCGCGCAACCTGGTCGTGCGGACGCTGACCGAGCTGGCGGCCGAGGCGGAGGAGGGGGCATGACGAAACGGCTGGAGAGCCGCGAGAAGGTCACCGGGGCGGCGCGGTACGCCCACGAGTACCCGCTGCGGGACGCCGCGTACCTGTCGGCCGTGCAGGCGGACGCCGGGCGCGGCGAGATCGCGTCCGTGGACACCGCGGCGGCGCGCCGGCTTCCGGGCGTGCTCGCCGTGCTGTCCTGCGAGAACGCGCCCCGGCTCGCGGACCGCTCCGATGGCGAGCTGGCCGTCTTCCAGTCGCGGACGGTCTCCTACCGGGGCCAGTTCGTCGCGGCCGCGGTCGCCGAGACGCTCGAGACGGCGCAGGAGGCGGCGCGGCTCGTCCGCGTCGAGTACGCGGCGGAGGACCCGGACGTCCGGCTCCGCCCGGACCACCCCGGCCTCTACAAGCCCGAGCAGGTCAACGCCGGCCTCCCCGCCGACACCGAGTTCGGCGACCCCGACGGGGCCTTCGGCGCCGCGCACGTGCGGGTGGACGTCACCTACACGACCCCGGCGGAGCACAACAACCCCATGGAGCCGCACACCACCGCCGCCCAGTGGAACGAGGACGGATCCCTCACGCTCTACGAGTCCACCCAGGGGCCGTCAAGCCACCAGCGGACCCTCGCCCGCGTCCTCGGCCTGGACACCGGCCAGGTGCGGGTGGTGTCCACGCACGTCGGCGGCGGGTTCGGGGCCAAGGGCACGCCCCGGCCCAACGCCGTCCTGGCGGCGATGGCGGCGCGCGAGGTGGGACGGCCGGTCAAGTTCGCCGTGCCGCGTCGGCAGATGTTCGCGACGACCGGGTACCGCACCCCGACCATCCAGCGGATGCGGCTCGGCGCCGACGCCGACGGCCGGCTCACCGCGATCATGCACGACGTGGTCGAGCAGACCTCCACGGTCCGCGAGTTCGCCGAGCAGACCGCCGCGCCGACCCGGGTCATGTACCGGGCCGCGAACCGCCGCACGACGCACCGGGTCGTCCGGCTGGACGTCCCGACGCCGTCGTGGATGCGGGCGCCCGGCGAGACGCCCGGCATGTACGCGCTCGAATCGGCGATGGACGAACTGGCCGTCGCCGCCGGCATCGACCCCGTCGAGCTGCGCGTCCGCAACGACGCGGACCGGGAGCCCGAGAGCGGGCTGCCGTTCAGCTCCCGCAACCTCGTCGCCTGCCTGGAGGAGGGCGCCGCCCGGTTCGGCTGGGCCGGCCGCGACCCGGTGCCGGGGACGCGGCGCGCCGGCCGCAGGCTGCTCGGGACGGGCGTCGCCGCCGCCACCTACCCGGCCCGCCGCAACCCCGGCCGGGCGGCGGCGCGGGCCGAGCCGGACGGCACGTTCACGGTGCGGATCGCCGCGTCCGACATCGGCACCGGCGCCCGCACGGCGCTCGCGCTGATCGCCGCCGAGACGCTCAAGGCCGACCTCGGCCGGGTGCGGATGGAGGTCGGCGACAGCTCCTTCCCGAGGGCGTCCGTAGCGGGCGGGTCCAGCGGGACGGCCAGCTGGGGGACCGCCGTCGTGCGGGCCTGCGAGGCGCTGCTCGCACGCCTGAACGGCGCGGGCGCCGTCCCGCCGGAGGGGATCGAGGCGTCGGCGGACACCACCGGCGAGCTAGAGGCGGAGGAGGAGTACGCCCGGCACGGCTTCGGCGCCCACTTCGCCGAGGCCGAGGTCGACATGGACACCGGCGAGGTCCGCGTCTCCCGCATGCTCGGCGTGTTCGCCGTCGGCCGGATCATCAACCCGGTCACGGCCCGCTCCCAGTTCATCGGCGGCATGACCATGGGCATCGGCATGGCGCTGATGGAGGAGAGCGTCATGGACGAGCGGTTCGGCGACTACCTCAACCGCGACCTCGCCCAGTACCACGTCCCGTCCTGCGCCGACGTGCGCGACATCGACGCGGTCTGGGTGGAGGAGTCCGACCCGCACCTGAACCCGATGGGCTCGAAGGGCATCGGCGAGATCGGCATCGTGGGCGCCGCCGCGGCCGTCGGCAACGCCGTCGCGCACGCGTGCGGGGTGCGCGTCCGCGACCTGCCCATCACCCCGGCGAAGCTCCTCCCGCACCTGTGACCGGTGCAGCCCAGTGTGGAGCCGGAGATGACTGATTGAAAAGTTCACTATCAAGGTGATGGGCGTCACGCGGATGGGTATTGATCACGTGCTCGGGGGCGCTCCCTACCCGCGAGGTGATCGCCGTGTACCAGCAGGTCCTCGATCCCATCGCCGACTCGCTCGGCTGGAGTTCACTCGTCGCCGCGCTGCCGCTCGCCGTGCTGTTCGTCCTGCTGGGCGGCCTGCGCATGCGCGCGTGGCTGGCGTCCCTGATCGCCCTGGCCGTCTCGCTGGCCGTCGCGATCTGGGCGTACGGCATGCCCGCCGGGCAGGCGTTCCTGGCCGGCACCGAAGGCGCCGCGTTCGGCTTCTACCCGATCCTGTGGATCGTCATCAACGCGCTCTGGGTCTACAACATCACCGTCACCACCGGCCACTTCGACGTGCTCCGCCGGTCGTTCGCCCAGGTCAGCGACGACAGCCGGCTCCAGGCCGTGCTGATCGCGTTCTCGTTCGGCGCGCTGCTGGAGGCCCTCGCGGGCTTCGGCACGCCGGTGGCCGTCACGTCCGTCATGCTCATCGCGCTCGGCTTCCAGCCGCTCAAGGCCGCCGTCCTCGCGCTCACCGCGAACACCGCCCCGGTCGCGTTCGGGGCGATGGCGACGCCGATCCTCACCCTCGGCAAGGTCACCGGCGAGTCCAGCGACACGCTCGGCGCCATGGTCGGCCGGCAGACGCCGATCCTCGCGCTGTTCGTCCCGCTCGTCCTCGTCTTCATCGTGGACGGCAGGCGCGGCCTCCGCGAGACCTGGCCCACCGCCCTGTTCTGCGGCTTCGCGTTCGGCATCGCGCAGTACGTCACCGCGAACTTCATCTCGGTGCCGCTCGCCGACGTCGTCGCCTCCCTCGTCTCGGCCGCCGCGGTCGTCCTCGTCGTCCGGCTGCGGCCGCAGCGGGCGCTCGCCCGCCCCGCGCCGGTCGCGGGCGGCTCCGTCGACGAGCCCACGCCGGAGTTCGCCGCCCGCGTGGAGGACGGCGGCGAGGACGGCGGCGAGCGCGACTCGCGCGCCGAGATCGCCCGCGCCTACGCCCCCTACGCGATCATCATCGCGGTGTTCGTCATCTGCCAGATCGACCAGGTCAAGGAGCAGCTGGACAAGGCCACGCGCACGTTCTCCTGGCCCGGCCTCGACCTCACCGACCCGGCCGGCAAGCCGCTCGGCCTGCCGACGTTCAACTTCAACTACCTGACCACCCCCGGCACGCAGATGCTCGTCGCCGGGCTGATCACCATGGCCGTGCTCGGCGTCGGCTTCGGCAAGGCCCTGCGCGCCTACTGGACGACCCTCGTCCAGCTCAAGTGGGCGATCATCACGGTGATGGCCGTCCTCGCCCTCGCGTTCGTGATGAACGCGTCCGGGCAGACGGTCACGCTCGGCACCTGGATGGCCGGCGCGGGCGGCGTGTTCGCCGTGCTGTCCCCGATCCTCGGCTGGCTCGGCACCGCCGTGACCGGGTCGGACACCTCGTCCAACTCGCTGTTCGGCGCCCTGCAGGTCACCGCCGCGGACAAGGCCGACCTCTCGACCGTGCTGATGGCCGCCACGAACAGCTCCGGCGGCGTGCTCGGCAAGATGGTGTCGCCGCAGAACCTCGCCATCGCGGCCGCCGCCGTGGGGCTGGACGGCCGCGAGGGCGACATCTTCCGCCGCGTCGTCCTGTGGAGCCTGCTGTTCCTCGCCGGGATGTGCCTGCTGTCGGGCCTGCAGTCCACCGGCGTGCTCGGCTGGATGGTCCCGTGACCGGCGGGACCGGCGGGGGCTACTGCAGGTAGCCCTCCACCTCACCGGCGGGACGGACCTCGGCGTCGTCCGGGTTCTGTCCCGCCGCCAGCCGGGCCCGGCGCTGCCTCAGCAGGTCCCAGCACTGGTCGAGCGCCACCTCGAGCCGGCGCAGCCGGTCCCGGGCCTCGCCGTCGGTCGTCTCGGCGCGTTCGTGCGCCTGCCGCAGTGCGTGCTCCTCCTCGATGAACTCGTTGATCCGGTCCAGAATCGCCTTCTCGTCCATGAAATCCGCCCGGTGGGGTCCATAGGATGCCGACAGGTGAGAGCCTGACATATACGGGGCCGCCCGGGACAGCGGCGCCCCCGTCCAAGGGCGAGGTGCGCGTGACATGACGATCTGGCGGATCAGCGGCGGGGAGGGCGCTCCCGGCTCGGGGGAGCGCGCGGCTCCGCGCTACGACATCGTCGAGCTGGACACCGCGCTGCTGAACATCGCCGCCGCGTCCGGCTCGCCGTGGCTCCGGATGGCCGGCGAGATCGACGTCTCCAACGCTCCCGCCGTCGCCGCCGCGCTGCGGGACGCCCGCACCCGCCTCGCCGGGGACGTCCACGTCGACATGGCCGCGCTCGCCTTCATGGACGTCGCCGGGCTGCGCGTCTTCACCGTGGCGGCCCGCGAGATGCACGACCTCGGCCGCCTCATCGTCCTGCACACGGTCTCGCCGCATATCGACCGGCTCTTCCGCCTGATCGGCTGGCACGCCACCCCCGGCCTGACGATCCACTGCCGCCCGCACCGCTGACCCCGCACTGCTGACCCCCGCACTGCTGACCGGTTCAGGGCCGGTGCGCGAGCGTCATCGGAACACCATGTCCGCGCCTCGGCGCGGCAAACGATGGGGCCGGGGACGGTGTGTTCCCGCAGTATCCCGCTGGTGACCTGTTTGACCACAGAAACCACGGTTACGACGGGTTTTACAGCTCTCCGATTCCAGAGGGGGATCTCATGGCAAGGCGAAGAGAGCGTGCGGACTCGCCGATGTCCGGCGAACAGGCCGCACCCAGGACGCCTGCGGAGGGCGCCGCCACGGCGGCGCCGGGCCGTGGCGCCAATGAGCCCGGCGAGCACGCGCTTTGGGAGGACCGGACGCGCGTCTTCCTGCAGCCCCTCGCGGCACCGTCCATCCTCGGGCTGTTCGGATTCGCGGGCGCGACCATGATGGTCGGCGCCTGGCAGGCGGGCTGGTACGGCAACGCCGGCACCCCGCTCATCCTGTGGCCGTTCGTGCTGTTCTTCGGCGGCCTCGCGCAGTTCCTGGCGGGCATGTGGTCCTACCGGGCGCGCGACGGCCTCGCCACCGCGGTGCACGGCATGTGGGGCGCCTTCTGGCTCGGCTGGGGCGCGCTGTTCATGCTGGTCAGCATCGGCGCGGCGCCCGCCGCGCTGGCACCGACCCTCGGCACCGTCCGGGAGGGCTTCGCGTTCTGGTTCGTCCCGCTGGCGGTGATCACCGGGCTGTGCGCGCTCGCCGCACTCGGCGAGAACATGGTCCTGGCGCTGCTCCTGGCGTGCCTCGCCGTGGGCGCGGGCTTCACGTCGGCGGGCTTCTGGGCGCCGTCCAACTGGAGCCTGGACGTCGGCGGCTGGCTGTTCGTCGCCTCCGCGGTCATCGCCCTGTACGCGGCGGCGGCGATGATGATGGAGAACACTTTCGGACGGACCATCCTGCCCACCGGCAAGTACCGCGTGGCCGGCAACATCCCGGGCGGCCGCGGCGTGCGGCCGCTGGAGTACAAGCACGGAGAGCCGGGGGTGAAGATCGGACAGTGATCTCCGGCGTTTCGCCTTGACATTCCCGTTGCCTTATCCTGGGCCGATCCATGCAGAGTCGTCCCGGAGGGGGAGCGGGAATGTCATCGGCGGTCCGGCGGACGTGGCGGCGCCTCGTCCAGACCTACACCATGCTGTGCGCGCGTGACGACGCCGCGAAGCACGGTGTGACCATCCCGGACGGTATCTGGGCCTGCGTGCGCTGCCAGCAGCCGCACCTGGAACTGTCCGCGCTCCACCACCACCTCCGCACCGAGCATCCCGGCGCGGCCGCCGGCTGAGCGGCCCGGCCGCGCCCGCATCCTTCCCGCGCTGAGCGCGGAGCGGCACCGGACGTGCGCGTCCGGTGTCTTCTGCTGTTTCCGGATGCTGGTTCGGGTGCTGTGTTTCCGGGTGCTGTGTTTCCGGATGCTGTTTCGGACCGGACCGATACCGCCGTGGCCGGAGTCGGCGCGTCCCGCCTTATTGGCAGGGTGCTAATAGCGTGTTACAAGTAACTCACCACTTATTGGGTCGGGGGCCTGGCACCTGGAGGGTCGCCGTGACGACACGCAGAAGGTTCCTCAGAGACGCGGGAGTGGTGGGCGCCGCCACCGCCGGGGCGATGGCCATGGGGCCGATCCCCGCGCGTGCGGCGAGCGGGCGGCGGGTCGCCGTCCTCGGCGCCGGCGTGGCCGGCCTCACCGCGGCGCACGAGCTGATCGAGCGGGGTTTCGAGGTCGAGGTGTACGAGCGCACCGCCCTCGGCGGCAAGGCCCGCAGCATCTTCCCGCCGGGCACCGGGACGGGCGGCAGGCTCGACCTGCCGGGCGAGCACGGGTTCCGCTTCTTCCCGGGTTTCTACTTCAACCTCACCGACAACATGCGCCGCACACCGTTCCCGGGCAACTCCAAGGGCACCTGGGACAACCTCGTCCGCGCCGACGCGTACATGATGTCGAGGCAGGGGCGCCCCGACCTCACCATCCCGTTCCCCTTCCCGCTGCCGCCGCACTCGTCGATCTACGACGTCAACAGCTTCCTCGCCACGATCACGTCCGGGCTCCAGACGGTCGCGAGGCTGTCGGTGACCGAGGCCGCGTTCGCCGCGCAGAAGCTGCTCGTCTACGTCACCAGCTGCGACGAGCGCAAGCTCGGGCAGTGGGAGAACATCACCTGGGCCGACTACATCCGCGCCGACTGGTTCTCCGACGAGTACAACAAGTTCATCGCCGACGGGACGATCCGCAACCTCGCCGCGACCAAGTCCAAGGACGCGAGCACCCACTCCATCGCGATGGTCGGCGAGGCCACCGTGTGGAGCATCCTCGGGCTCGGCAACGAGCCGGGCGGGTCGGTCGACCGGGTGCTGAACGGGTCGTCGTCGGAGATGTGGCTCGACCCGTGGATCGCGCACCTGCGCGACCTCGGCGTCAAGTTCAACGTGGGGTACGAGGTCGACTCGCTCACGGTCTCCAACGGCAAGATCACGTCCGCGGGCGTCAAGGGCAAGTCCGCCATCTCCGCCGACTGGTTCATCGTCGCGATGCCGTGCGAGCGGGTCACCGGCCTGCTCAGCGACGCCGTCCTGAAGGCCGACCCGTCGCTGGCCGGCATCAAGGGCCTGCGCACCGACTGGATGACCGGGCTGCAGTTCTTCCTCAAGAAGAAGCTGCCGCTCGCCCCGGGCCACGTGAACTACGGCGACTCGACGTGGGCGGTCACGTCGATCAGCCAGGAGCAGTTCTGGAAGCGGGACTTCTCCACCTACGGCGACGGGACCGTCAAGGACTGCCTGTCGTCGATCATCTCCGACTGGTTCACCCCGGGCACGTTCAACAAGAAGCGGGCCGTGGACTGCACGCCCGGCGAGATCGCCGCCGAGACCTGGAAGCAGATCAAGGCGCACCTCAACGACGGCGGGGAGACGCTGCTCACCGACGCCGACCTGCACTCCTGGTTCCTCGACCCGGCGATCGTCCCGAACGGGAGCGGCGGCGTCACCAACGAGACCCCGCTGTTCATCCAGCAGCCCGGGTCGTGGAGGCTGCGCCCGGCGTCCAAGACGAAGATCCCGAACCTGTTCCTGGCCGGGGACTGGGTGAAGACCCCGATCAACGTCACCACCATGGAGGGCGCCAACCAGGGCGGCCGGCAGGCGGTCAACGCCCTGCTGGACGCGGCCGGCTCGAACGCCGACCGGTGCGACGTCCACGAGCTGTACGAGCAGCCGCTGTGGGTGCCGTTCAAGCTCAAGGACAAGCTCCGCTACGCGCTGCGGCTGCCGCACGAGTTCGACATCCTCGACCCGCGGTGGCCCGGCCGGTGACCCTACGGAAGGGCGCGGCGCGCGATCAGCGCCGCGTGCAATAACTGCAGGTCGCCCGGCCGGGCGGGGTCGAGCCCGGTCAGCGCGCTGATGCGGCGGACGCGGTACGCCACGGTGTTCGGGTGCACGTGCAGCGCCGCGCCCGTCGCCCGGCGGTCGAGGTCGCAGGCCAGGTAGCGCTCCAGCGTGCGCAGCAGCTCGGGCTTGCGGTCGAGCGGCGCGAGCAGCGCGGCGAGCCCGGGGAGCGCGCCGCTCGGCCGGCTGAGCTGGTAGTCCAGCAGGACGTCCGCGAGCCGGTACAGGCCGGGCGGGCGGCCCGCCCGGCGGACCAGGTCCATGATCTCGGCGGTCTGCGCGACGGCGGCGGGGATCCCGGCCGGGCCGGTGATCTCCGCCGCCGCCGTGACCGGGACGTCGGCGCACTTCGCCGCCCGCGCGACCAGGTCGTGCAGGACGTCCCAGCCCGCGGAGTAGGGCAGCAGGGCCGTCCCGCCGGAGGAGTCCAGGGCGGTGAAGGCGGGCTCGTCGGCGACCTCGTCCAGCACGGTCCGGATCCGGCGGATCTTGCGCCGGGCCGCGATCCGGGCGCGCTGGCCCGCGCCCGCCTCGTCCGGGTGCGGGGCGAACGCCAGCGCCAGGACCGCGTAGCGGGGCGCCGGGCGGTGCCCCGCGGTCTCCCCGGTCATCAGCGCGGTCATCAGGGCGTGCCGCCCGCCGTGCTCCTGGCTGTCGAGGATCTGCCGCACCTCCAGGTAGGCGGCGCTGACCGAGGAGATCAGCAGCCGCTGGAAGTCCAGGAAGTAGCCGAGCGCCTCCTGGAACGCGGGCAGGTCGGCGGGCTCCGCGCCCGCGGCCAGCTCGTCCCACGCCATCGCCGCGCCGATCTGGTAGGCGGTGAGGATCGCGTCCAGCGGCACGCCCTCCTCCGCCCGCAGCGCCGCCGAGTCGCGCTGCCTGCCGAACTCCTCCGGCCCGGCGGGGCGGCGCCGCTCCAGCACGTCCGCGAACTGCCGGAGGCTGTGCTGGACGATCCCGGCGATGTCCCCGGCGACCTCCTCCTGCGGCAGCTCCGCGTAGACGGGCAGCTCGGCGAGCAGCCGCGCGACGACGCGCCGGGTCAGCTGCGGGGCGCGGGCCCGCAGATGGGCCGCCAGCGGCCGCCCCGCCATGCGCAGCGCCGCGCCGTTCAGTGCCGCGCCGCCCCTCGCCGTGCCGCCCGCCGCCGTGCCGCCCGCCGCCGTGCCGCCCGCCGCCGTGCCGCCCGCCGTGCTGCCCCTCGCCGTGCTGCCCCCCGCCGTGTTGTCCCGCGTCACAACGGCTCCCGCAAGAGTCTGTTTTCACGCCAATTGAACGGTCTGTCCAGATTCTGGACGATCACGGCGACATCGTCCATGACGCCGGGAGTTGGCATGAAGCGTCTGTTGTACGGCATGGTCGGCGCACTCGTCCTCGCGGGCTCGGCACTCGCCGCGACCCCCGCCCACGCGGCCACGGTGGAGTACGTCGCGCTGGGCGACTCGATGGCCTCCGGGCCGCTCATCCCGAACATCACCGGACCGATCGGCTGCGGGCGCTCCACCCACAACTACGCCCACGAGCTCGCGGACGCGCTCGGCGCCGACCTGCACGACGTCACCTGCAGCGGCGCCCGGACCAAGCACATGACCGAACCGCAGAGCACCAGCGTCGCCGGCGTCGACACCGGCACCGTCCCGCCCCAGTTCGACGCCCTCACCGCGTCCACGACCCTCGTCACCCTCACCATCGGCGGCAACGACGTCGGGCTCGTCGGCGTCGCCGAGGACTGCGTCAACCTCGACCCCACCGCCACCCCCTGCAAGGGCGAGTTCGAGGACGAGGTCGCCCAGAAGACCCGCGACCTCGGCCCGCGCATGAGCGCCGTCCTGGACGGCATCCGCGCACGCTCCCCGAAGGCGCGCATCGTCGTGACCGGATACGGCCTCTACATCAAGCAGAACGGCTGCTGGCCCATCCAGCCCGTCCTGCCGACCGACGCGAACTTCCTGCAGGGCGCCGTCAACGCCATGAACGCCGTCATCCGCGAACAGGCCCTCGCCCACGGCGCCACCTACATCGACCTGGTAACCCCCTCGGCCGGCCACGACGCCTGCCAGTCCGCGTCCCGCCGCTGGATCGAGGGCTACGTCCCCCTCAACGCCGCCGCCCCCCTGCACCCGAACGCCCGCGGCGAGGCCGCCTACGCCGACATCATCGGCAACGCCCTCGGAGCGTAGTCTCCGGAGCATGAACGAGGAGATGCGCGCCAACACCGCCGCCTTCGAGCAGACGGTCCGTTCGACCCTCGCGCTCGCCGCGACGCTCACCGACGACGACTGGGACCGGCCCACCGAATGCCCCGGCTGGACGGTCAAGGACCAGGTGTCCCACCTGGTGGGAATCGAGCTCGATCTCCTCGGCGATCCCTCCCCCGACATCGACGTCCCCGACTTCCCGCACATCCGCAACGACTTCGGCCGGGCCCTTGAGGCGGCGGTGCACGCGCGCCGCTCCGTCCCGGGCCCGGCCGTGGCGGCGGAGCTCGCCGACGCCCTGGAGCGCCGCCTCGTGCAGCTCCCCACCCTGGACCCCGACCGCGTCGTCAGGATCCCGGACGGCCGCGAAGGCCCCTACTCCCGCCTGATGCTGGTCCGCGCCATGGACTGCTGGACCCACGAGCAGGACATCCGCCGCGCGACCGGACGCCCCGGCAACCTCGACGCCCCGGCGGCGCACTGCTTCTGGAAGCTCTTCAGCCCCGTCCTGCCCCTCATCGTCGCCCGCCGCGCCAAGGCCGCCCCCGGCGAGTCCGTGACGTTCGCCATCACCGGCCCGCCCGACTTCGACGCGGCCGTCACGGTGGACGAGAACGGCCGCGGCGCCCTGTCGGCGGCGCCCTCCGCTCCCACCGCAGAACTCGCCATGGACTGGGAGACCTACGTCCGCCTGACCGCCGGCCGCTGCACCCCCGACGCGGTGACCGTCGGCGTCAAGGGCGACGCGGACCTGGCCGCCCGCATCCTGGCCGCCATGTCCGTCACCCCCTGAGGGGTTCCGCCGATCCGCTCATCCGCTCACTGGAATCGCGTTCGATTTGTGTTGATCACCATGGCTATGATGCGGCGATCACATTTTGGACCGTTCCGGGGGGAACTTCATGGCGGAAGTGCACCACTTCTCCTACGGCCTGCTGACTCCGGTGGCCGCGTACATCATGTCCTTCATCGGGTCGCTGCTGGGGCTGATGTGCACGGCCCGCGCCCGGGCCTCGTCCGGCCGCTCGCGGGCGTCCTGGCTGGGCCTCGCGGCGCTCGCCATCGGCGGCACCGGCATCTGGGTGATGCACTTCATCGCCATGCTCGGCTTCAGCGTCCCGCACGCGGAGATCCGCTACGACGTGCCGCTCACCCTGCTGAGCTGCCTCGTCGCGATCGTGGTCGTCGCGATCGGGCTGTTCATCGTCGGCTTCACCGGCCCCGGCACCGCGTCGATCATCCTCGGCGGCGTGCTCACCGGCGCGGGCGTGGCGAGCATGCACTACATGGGGATGGCGGCCATGAACATGTCCGCCGACCTCGGCTACCAGCCCGCCCTGGTGGCGCTGTCGGTGGTGATCGCCCTGGTGGCGGCGACCGCCGCGCTCTGGTTCGCGCTCACGGTCCGCGGCATGTGGGCGACGGCGGGCGCCGCGCTGATCATGGGCGTCGCGGTGACCGGCATGCACTACACCGGCATGGCGGCCATGCGCGTCCACCTGCACGCGCACGAGACCACCCCCGAGGGCGTCAAGGCCGTCGACTTCATCCTGCCCCTCGTCGGCGGCGTCGGCGCGGTCGCGACCATCCTGCTCATCATCATCGCGATGGCCCCGAGCGAGGACGAGATGCGCATCGAGGCCCGGCTCCAGGAGCGCCTGGAGGAGGCCCGCACCCGCCGGTCCGGACCCCGCCCGCCGGCCCCGATCACCCCCGCCGACTCCCGCTCCCAGGCCGGCGAGTGGTTCGGCGGCCCCAACCCCTGACGGTTGGCCCCTGACGGTTGGCCCCTGACGGCCGGGCCGGCCGTCACGGGCGGTGGCGGGTGGCGTGGGGGAAGTGGGACGCGAGGAGATCGGGGGACTCCTCGCGTCCGTCCAGGACGCGGTTGGTGCGGGTCACCGCGCGCCAGCCGTCCTCGGTGCGGCGCAGGCGCCAGTGGTTGGCGGTGGCGCGGCGCAGGACGAAGCCGTCCCTGTTGACGATCATGAGGGTGTAGCCGACGGCGGTGGCCTCGTCGCCGTCGACGGTGACGTGCGGGGGGCCGATGAAGTGGGCGCAGCCGCCGGCGATCCAGCGCTGGTGGGCGGGCGAGCGGACCATCGCCTCGATCTCGGGCCGCCCGGTCATGAGGATCTCGTCCACGTCGTAGACGCCGCCGGGCTCCCACAGGGCGGCGACGCCGGCGGCGCAGCCGCTGTCGACCAGGGGTCCGTAGGAGAGGATCAGGCGGGTGATCTCGCGTTCGTCTTCGAGGGCGCGGAGGCGCTCTTCGAGGGCGGCGAGGCGGGATTCGACGGTCACTGCTTCTCCTCGAAGGCCAGGCCGTAGTCGCCGGCCAGGTCGCGCAGGGCCGCGAGCTGCTCGCGGTAGTGCGCCGGGGACGCGGACGCGAACCTCACGCCGGCGATCGTGGCGCCCGCGTCGCGGAGCCCGGCGAGGGCGGCGCCGGCCGCCGCGGGGTCGGCGAGGGGGTCGAGCGGGCGGGACGGGGCGAGGACCACGTCGAAACCGGGCGGGACGTCGGCCTCGCGCAGCATTTCGGCGAGGGTCTTCAGCGGGAGGCCGAACGGGACCCAGCCGTCGGCGGTCAGGGCGCGGCGCAGGGAGCGTCCCGAACGGCCGCCGATCCACAGCGGGACGCGCTCCTGGACGGCGTGCGGCTCCACCACCAGGCCCGAGTAGTCGTAGTACGCGCCGTGGTACTCGGGGACGCGGCGCCCCAGGGAGGCGCGGAGGGCGGCCAGGGCGTCGTCGGCGCGGGCGCCGCGGCCGGCGAAGGGGGCGCCGAGCAGGTCGAACTCCTCTTCCAGGCTGCCGACGCCGAGCCCGAGCACGAGCCGGCCGCCGCTGACCCGGTCGAGCGTCCCGTACCGCTTGGCGATCGCGAGCGGGTGGTGGTAGCCGAGCACGAGGACCTGCGTGGCGAGCCGGATGCGGGACGTCCGGGCGGCGAGGTAGCCGAAGGTGGCGAGCGGGTCCCAGTAGACGCCGCCGCGCCGCTCGGCCGCCCCGGCGGGGACGGCGACGTGCTCGCTGCAGGTGACGTGGTGGTAGCCGAGCCGGTCGGCGGTCTCCGCGATCGCCGCGATCTCCTCGATGCCCGCGTCCCGCTCCCAGGCGCCGGCGGGCGGCGGCTGCGCCACCACCGGCGTGACGATGCCGACACGCATTGTGGCTCCCCTCCTAGGCAGGAAAACGTTCTATCACGGCATCCGGAACAGCCAGGACATCGGATTCCGCAGCAAAGACTTCGCTGACCTGGGCATATGTCCCCCCTTCACAGGAGACCAAGCGATTGCTACATTCCAGGTAACAAGAATTCATTTCAGTCGGCTTCTGGGAGGTGCGATGACCGAGGCGATGACGCACGGGGCAGCGGCGCCGACGGTGGCGGGGACGGCCGCACGGCGGGAGTCGCCGCCGTCGATGATCGAGCGGATGACGCTGATCCTGGACGCGTTCAACGGGCCCACCGCCCGGCTGACCCTGGAGGACGTCGCCCGGCGCACCCGGCTGCCGCGCTCGACCGCGCACCGGATCCTGGACCAGCTGGTCAAGCAGCGCTGGCTCGCGCACCACTCGTTCGGCTACGGCCTCGGCCAGCGCGCCCTCGGCCTCGGCGGGCAGGACGGCGGGCACGGCAAGATCCGGGAGGCGGCGGCCCCGCTGCTGCACGAGCTGCAGGTCACCACCGGGCTGGTCGCGCACCTCGCCGTGCTGGACGGCGCCGAGGTCTTCTACCTGGACAAGCTCGGCGGGCGGCTCGCCGCGTCCGTGCCGTCCCGGGTCGGCGGCCGCGCCCCGGCGCACTGCACCGCGCTCGGCAAGGCGATGCTGGCGTGGCTGGAGCCCGAGCAGGTGGACGCGCTGCTCGGCGACAACATCAGCCGCCTCACCAGCCGCACCATCGGCGAGCTGGGCACGCTGCACCAGGAGCTGCACCGCATCCGGCGGCGCCGCGGCCTGGCGTTCGAGCGCGGCGAGTCGTTCCCCGGCATCGCGTGCGTGGCGGCGGCGATCCGCGGCGACGAGGGGCCGGTCGCCGGCATCTCCCTGGCCGGCGACATCCGGACGCCGCTGGAGAACGTCGCCCCGCTGGTGGTCACCGCGGCCCGCGAGATCTCCCAGATCCTCTTCCCGGGCTCGGCGGCCGGCACCGGCCGCCCGCGCGCCCGGCGCGCCCCCGGCCGGACGAGCGAGGAGCCGACGTGGTCGCCCGAGACGCTGAACCGGCTGGTCGCCGTGGACGGACGCGGCACCTGGATGTGACACCGCGCCCGAACGAACACGGGCCGAACGAACACGGCCCGAACGCGCACGGGGCGTCAGCCCCAGCCCCACCGGTCGCCCAGCCCCCACGGGTCCGGGGCGATCGGCGCGTCGGGCTCGCCGACGCCGAACCGGCTGCGGAAGAACACCATCGGACGCCGCCACACCCCGTCCCGGACGTCGTGCCGCTCCACCTGCAGGACCCGGCCGATCACCACCTCGTGGTCGCCTGCCTCGTGGATGTCGTGGACGACGGCGTGCACGGCGAGCAGGACGTCCGGCAGCGTGGGCGCTCCCCACGGCGACACGTCCCATTCCAGGCCCTCGAACTTCATGCCCCGGCTGGAGCCGAACCGCTCGCACAGGTCGCGCTGCTCCTCGCCGAGCACGTTCACGCAGAAACGCCCCGCGGCGCGGATCCGCGGCCACGACCGGCCCCGCTTGTCCGCGCAGAACAGGATCAGCGGCGGCTCCAGCGACACCGACGCGAACGACTGGCAGGCGAAGCCGACCGGCTCGCCGCCGTCGAGGGCGGTGACCACGGTGACCCCGGTGGCGAACTCCGCCATCGCCTTCCGGAACTCCGCCGGATCGGGCGCGGCGGCGTCGGACGCGGCGGGCGTGCGGCCGGTGTCTGCGGTGAGCGCTGGCTCGGCTGGCATCTGTTCACCTCGGGCTCGGTGCGGGACGGTCGACGTCCAGGTTCAACAACAACATGTCCGACAACAATGCCCAATAAGCGGCATCGTCCAATAAGCAGGGTCCGCGCGTCGCCGGTCAAGTGGCCGGTGCGCCTGAACGTAGGCATGCCCCCGGCGGCCGGCGCGCACCGGTCCCGTTGAGTGGAAGCGCGCGCCGAACCGGCCGGGGAGAGCGCCGATGAGACCCGCGTCCCGCTGATCGGGATCCACCGGGTGACCCCGCCCCGGCCGGAATTACGTTCACGTCAAGCCACCGTCCGAAGGACTGGGAGATCATGCCTGCGGAGCTGACCTACGAGTCGACGTTGCGCGAACTCGCCACCGACCGGGGCGTCCTGCGCTACCACGAGGCCGGCGAGGGCCCGCCCCTGCTGATGCTGCACGGGTCCGGGCCGGGCGTGACGGGCTGGCGGAACTACCGCGGCAACCTCCCCCGGTTCGCCGAGCACTTCCGGTGCCTGGTGCTGGAGTTCCCCGGGTTCGGGGTCAGCGACCCGACCGGCGAGCACCCGATGATGGCGGCCGGCGGCGCCGTCGTCCGGTTCCTGGACGGCCTGAACCTGGGCCGGGTCGACGTGATCGGCAACTCGATGGGCGGCATCATCGCCACCCAGGTGGCGCTCCGGCACCCGGACCGCGTCGGGCGCCTGGTCACGATCGGCGGCATCGGCCGGAACGTCTTCAGCCCCGCGCCCGGCGAGGGCATCAAGCTGCTGGCGGAGTTCACCGACAACCCGACCCGCGAGGGCCTGGTCCGGTGGCTGCACTCCATGGTCTACGACCCGGAGGTCGTGACGGAGGAGATGATCGAGGAGCGCTGGCAGCAGGCCACCGACCCCGACACGCTCGCCGCCGCCCGCCGCATGTACGGGTCGAAGGCGATGGCCGCCCGCGACAAGGCGATGGCCGCGTCCGACGAGCCGCCGTACTGGGCGATGCTCCACAAGCTCAGGGCGAAGACGCTCATCACGTGGGGACGCGACGACAGGGTCAGCCCCGTCGACATGGCGCTCATCCCGATGCGGACGATCCCGGACGTCCAGGTGAACATCTTCCCGAACTGCGGGCACTGGGTGATGATCGAGCAGAAGGCCGCCTGGGAGAGCGCCGTCCTCGCGTTCCTGACCGCCAAGGAGCAGGGATGAGCGCCGGGCGGGGCTGGGACCACGAGTACGACCTCGTCATCGTCGGCAGCGGCGGCGGCGGGATGACGGCCGCGCTGACCGCCCACGACGCCGGCATCTCCGCCCTGATCGTCGAGAAGGGCAAGCGGTTCGGCGGCTCCACCGCGGTGTCCGGCGGCGGCATCTGGATCCCGAACAACCCGACGCTGCGGGCGCACGGCCACGACGACAGCCGCGAGTCGATCCGCGCGTACCTCGACCGGCTCACCGAGGGCCGCGTCCCCGGCGCGCGCCTGGACGCCTTCATCGACAACGGCCCCGCCGCGATGGAGCTCATCGGCAAGAGCAGGTGGATGAAGTTCTTCTGGACGAAGGGCTACTCCGACTACCACCCCGAGTACGAGGGCGGCCGCCCGCTCGGCCGGTCCATCGAGGCCAAGCCGTTCGACACCCGCAAGCTCGGCGAGGACGAGAAGTACCAGCGGCCGAACAGCATGAAGGGCCCGCTCGGCCTGTGGATCACCGCGAAGGACTACCACGACCTCGCGATGGCCAAGCGCACCTGGGCGGGGCGCCGCGCGTCGCTGGTCGCGGCGTGGCGCGTGTCGTCCAACATGGTCCGCCGCCGCCACATGGCGACCGGCGGCCGGGCGCTCGCCGCGCGGCTCCGCATGGCGCTGAAGGACGCCGGCGTCCCGCTGTGGCTGAAGACCGCGATGACCGAGCTGGTCACGGACGAGGACGGCCGCGTCACCGGGATCGTCGCCACCCGCGACGGCGAGACGGTGCGCATCCGCGGCCGCAGGGGCGTCCTGCTCGCGACGGGCGGGTTCGACCACAACCAGGAGATGCGCGACAAGTACCTGCCGAAGGGCGGTCAGGAGGACTTCGCGATGGGCGCCCGCGAGCTCACCGGCGACGGCATCCTCGCCGGCGAGCGGCTCGGCGCCGCGCTCGACCTGATGGACGACGCCTGGTGGATGCCGGCCGTGCGGCACCCGGCCGGCGCGGTGATCCCGCTGCTGTCGGAGCGGTGCATCCCGCGGTCGGTGATCGTCGGCCAGGACGGGAAGCGGTTCACCAACGAGTCGGCGCCGTACGTCAACTTCGTCCACGACCAGCTCGACGGCGGGCACGTCCCGTGCTGGTTCGTGATGGACGCCAAGGCCCGCGCCCGCTACCCGTTCGCGCAGATCCTGCCGGGCGCGCCGATCCCGCAGGCGTTCTACGACAAGGGCATCGCGTTCAAGGCGGACTCCCTGGAGGAGCTGGCCGGGAAGATCGGCGTCCCGGCGGACGCGCTGGCCGAGACCGTCCGCAAGTTCAACGAGTACGCCCGCGCGGGGCGGGACCCCGAGTTCGGCCGCGGCGACTCCGCCTACGACCGCTACTACGGCGACCCCAACCTGAAGAACCCGAACCTGGACGTCATCGAGGGCGGCCCGTACCACGCGTTCCGGATGGAGGTCGGCGACCTCGGCACCAAGGGCGGCCTCGTGTCGGACGAGCACGCCCGCGTGCTGCGCGAGGACGGCTCGGTCATCGAGGGCCTCTACGTGACGGGCAACTCGTCGGCGTCGGTGATGGGCAACGAGTACGCCGGTCCCGGCGCGACGATCGGCCCGTCCATCGTGTTCGGCTACATCGCGGCGCGGCACGCCGCCGGAAGGGCCGCGGAGCGGTCATGACGGCTCTGAAGGCGCGGGTGGTGGAGGTCGTCCACGAGACGGCCGACGCGCACTCGCTCGTCCTCGAACCCGCGGAGGGCGACCGGGACCGGTTCACCTACCGGCCCGGGCAGTTCCTCACGGTCCGGGTCCCGGCCGGGGACGGCTGGGCGGCGCGCTGCTACTCGCTGTGCAGCTCGCCGCTCACCGACGACCGGCTGAAGGTCACGGTCAAGCGGGTCGCGGGCGGTCTAGGGTCCAACTGGATCTGCGACAACGTCACCGCCGGCGACGTGCTGGAGGTGCTGCGCCCGGCGGGCACCTTCACCCCGGCGTCGCTGGACGACGACCTGCTGCTCGTCGCGGGCGGCAGCGGCATCACGCCGGTGATGTCGATCCTGAAGTCGTGCCTGGCGGGCGGGAGCGGCAGGGTGGCGCTGCTCTACGCCAACCGGGACGAGAAGTCGGTGATCTTCGCCGAGGAGCTGCGGGCGCTGACCGAGGCGCACCCGGACCGGCTGACGGTCGTCCACATCCTGGAGTCGGTGCAGGGGCTGCCGACGCCCGCCGTCCTGCGGTCCCTGGCCGGGCCGTACAAGGGGCGGCAGGCGTTCGTGTGCGGGCCGGAGGTCTTCATGGACCTGGTCACCGACACGTTCACGGGCCTCGGCGTGCGCGTCCACGTCGAGCGCTTCTTCTCGCTGGAGGGCGACCCGTTCGAGGAGCCGGAGGAGGCCCCGGAGGGCACCGGGGACGCGGGCGAGGTCGAGGTCGAGATGGACGGCGAGACGCAGACCGTCCCGTGGCCGAAGTCCGACCGGCTGCTCGACGCGCTGCTGCGCGCCGGCGTCGACGCCCCGTTCTCCTGCCGGGAGGGCAACTGCTCGGCCTGCGCCTGCATCAAGCTGGAGGGGGAGGTCACGCTGGACGCCAACACGGTCCTCGACGAGCAGGATCTCGCCGACGGCCTCATCCTCGCCTGTCAGGCGAGGCCGGTCACCGACCGGCTGAAGATCACCTACGACGGCTGAAACACATCACGGGAGACAGGCGATGGCGAACCGCGTGCTTGACACGATCATGGAGAGGGCGGAGCAGATCCGCGAGCTGGGGCCGTCCAACGAGGCCCTCGGCCGGCTGGACGACAAGGCCGCGTCGATCCTGCGCGAGGCCGGGGCGATCCGGCTGCTGCAGCCGGAGGCGCACGGCGGCCTGGAGGTCCACCCGCGCGAGTTCGCCGAGACGGTGATGGGCATCGCCGCCCTGGACGGCTCCACCGGCTGGATCGCCGGGATCGTCGGCGTCCACCCGTGGGAGATGGCCTACGCCGACCCGAAGGTCCGCGAGGAGGTCTGGGGTGAGGACCCCGACACCTGGATCGCGTCCCCGTACGCGCCGATGGGCATCGCCCGCCCGGTCGACGGCGGCTACGTCTTCAACGGCCGCTGGCAGTTCTCCTCCGGCACCGACCACTGCGACTGGATCTTTCTCGGCGGGATGCTCGGCGACGAGGAGGGCCAGATGGTCATGCCGCCGCGGTCGCTGCACCTGATCCTGCCCCGCTCCGACTACGAGATCGTCGAGGACTCCTGGGACGTCGCCGGGCTCAAGGGCACCGGCAGCAAGGACATCATCGTCCGGGACGCGTTCGTCCCGAAGTACCGGACGCTGGAGTACGCCAAGGTCGTCGACGGCACCGCGCCGCGCGAGGCGGGGCTGACCAACCCGTCCTACCTGATGCCGTTCTCGTGCGTGTTCCCGCTCGGCATCACCTCCGCGGTGATCGGCATCGCCGAGGGCGCGCTGCACCACCACCTGGCCTACCAGCGCGACCGCGTCCAGATCACCGGCACCAAGATCAAGGACGACCCGTACGTGCTGTACGCGATCAGCGAGGCCGCCGAGGAGATCAAGGCGTCCCGGACGGCGCTGCTCGACAACTGCTCGCGCGTGTACGACATGGTCGCGTCCGGGCGCGTCCCGACGTTCGCCGAGCGCGCCGCCGGGCGCCGCACCCAGGTGCGCGCCGCGTGGCGGGCGGTGCAGGCGATGAACGAGATCGTGGTCCGGTCTGGCGGCAACGCGATGCGGATGGACAACCCGATCCAGCGCTTCTGGCGCGACGCGCACGTCGGCCTCGCCCACGCGATCCACGTGCCCGGCTCGGTCTACCACGTCACGGCCCTGACGGACCTCGACATCGAGCCCCCGCAGGGCCCGATGCGCTCGATGATCTGACCGCCCCGCCGATCTAAGCGCCCCGCCGATCTAAGCGCCCCGCCGATCTAAGCGCCCCGTCGATCTGAGCGCCCCGCCGACTTGCGGCGTGTTGCCCTTATGAACGCGCCGTTAAGGGCGACACGCCGCAGGTCAACGAAGGAGGCCGAGGTCTTCGACCAGCTTGGGCGTCCAGATCACGCGGCCTAGGAACCTCTCCGCCTCCGGGTTCGCGGCGAGCCAGACCACGGCCGCCGCGGGAGCCTCCTCGGGCGTCGCCTCGAAGCCCTCCTCCTTGAGGGAGTCGAGGCCGCCGCGCGCCGCGCCCGCGTCCGTGATCACGAACCCGGGGTCGAGGTTGAACGCGCGGACGCCGCGGTGCAGGTACTCGGCGTTGATCGCGCCCGCGAGCCGCCCGAACGCCGCCTTGGACGCCGAGTAGGCCACGCCCCAGCCGCCCTCGCCGGGCGGTCCGGGCGGGTCGCCGGCCGCCGATCCCGAGCAGAGGTTCACGATCGTCCCGCCGCCCTGGCCGAGCATCGCCGGCAGGACGGCCTGGAGCAGCACGATCTGGTTGAGGTAGTTGCCGGCGACCACCTGTTCGGCGACGCCGACGTCCAGGTCGAGGAACCGCTCGTGGGTGCCGGCGACGTGCGCGACCGCGTTGTTGACCAGGACGTCCACCCGGCCCCAGGCGTCCAGCACCGTGTGCGCGGCGGCCCGGACGCTCTCCCGGTCCAGCAGGTCCATCCGGACGGGGAGCGCCCGCGCGCCGAGCGCCTCGAGCTCCGCCGCCGTCCGCGCCAGGCTGCCGGGGACGGGTATGGCGTCGCCCGTGCCGTGCCGCGGCGGTATCCGGCCCTCGCCCTCGTCGACGGTGCGCGCGGTGAACGCGACGTCGTGCCCGGCGGCGGCCAGCGCGAGCGCCGTCCGCCGGCCGATGCCCCGGCTCGCCCCGGTCACCAGCGCGACAGGTCTCGTTGCAGTCATCCCGCGATCATCCCCGCTCGCCCGGCCCGGGCCGGTGCGCGACTCTCACTGAGCGGGAAGCCGCGGGCGGCGCCCCGGCCGGTTTGGCAGGTTGAGCATGGACCGCCGCAGCGCGGGCCCGCGACATCGAAGGGACCGAGGACAGTGACGCAGATCCGAGGGCTGGGGTATCTGAGGGTCCAGACCCGCCACATCGACCGCTGGCGCGAGTTCGCCCTCGAAGGGCTCGGGTTCGCCGAGGGCGGCGGCCCGGATCCCGACGGCCTGTACCTGCGCATGGACGAGCGCCGCTCGCGCCTCCAGGTGCTGCCCGGCGACGGCGACCGGGTGCTGGCCGTCGGCTGGGAGGTCCGCGACCAGTTCGCGCTGGCCGCGGTCCGCGAGGCCGTCGAGAAGTCCGGGACGGCCGTCGCGGCGCTGTCGGCCGAGGAGGCCGCGGAGCGCGACGCCGAGGAGGTCATCGCGTTCACCGACCCGGGCGGCACGCCCGTCGAGGTGTTCTTCGGCCCGGTGCTCGACCACAGCCCCGTCCGCACGGGCTTCGCGCAGAAGTTCGTCACCGGCCCGATGGGCATGGGGCACGTCGTCCTGCCGACGCCGAACTTCGCCGAGACCGCCGCGTTCTACAACGAGGTGCTCGGGTTCCTGCCGCGCGGCGCGATGAAGGTCGGCGGCGGCGCCGTCCGGATCCGCTTCATGGGCGTCAACCAGCGGCACCACAGCCTCGCGATCTGCCCGGCGCCGCACGACGGCGACCCCGGCCTCGTCCACCTGATGGTGGAGGTCGACACCCTGGACGCGGTCGGCATCGCGCTCGACACCGTCAAGGAGAAGGGCTTCTCGATCTCGTCCACGCTGGGCCGGCACACCAACGACAAGATGGTGTCGTTCTACGTCCGGGCCCCCGGCGGCTGGGACATCGAGTACGGCTGCGAGGGCATGCTCGTGGACGAGACGTACTACACCGCCGAGGAGATCACCAAGGACAGCTACTGGGGCCACGACTGGTCGGGCTCCGAGCCGCTGGCCGCGTTCGTCCCGCAGAAGAAGGGCTGACGCCGATGGCGAAGCCTTCGGTGGAGCCGGTCGACGCCGCCGAGGCGGACTTCGACCACGAGTGCGACGTGCTCGTGGTCGGCTTCGGCGCCGCCGGCGCCGCCGCCGCGTACGAGGCGGCTGCGGCGGGAGCGGACGTGCTCGTCCTGGAGCGGTCGAGCGGCCCCGGCGGGACGTCCGCGCAGTCCGGCGGGGAGCTGTACCTCGGCGGCGGCACCCGGGTGCAGAAGGCGTGCGGCTTCGACGACACGCCCGACGACATGTTCGCGTTCCTCAAGGCGGCGCTCGGCCCGCACGCCAACGAGGAGAAGCTGCGGCTGTACTGCGACGAGAGCGTCGAGCACTTCGAGTGGTTCCGCGCGCGCGGCGTCCCGTTCAAGGAGAGCCTGTTCGACGCGCCGGGCTGGATGCCGTACACCGAGGACGGCCTGATGTGGCTCGGCGAGAACGCCTGGCCGTACAACACGATCGCCAGGCCCGCGCCGCGCGGGCACCGCCCCGAGACGCCGATGTTCGCCGGCGGGATCCTGATGGACAAGCTGATCGCGGCCGTCGCCGAGGCGGGCGCCGCCGCCCACCCGGACACCTACGCCGCCAACCTCGTCGTGGACGGCGGCCGCGTGGCAGGCGTCGTCGCCCGCAGGTTCTCCGAACGGGTCGCCTACCGGGCCCGCCGCGGCGTCATCCTCACCTCCGGCGGGTTCGTCGACAACGAGGAGATGCTCGCCGACCACGCGCCGGTGCTGCTCGGGCACGACAAGGTCAGCGACGGCACCAGCGACGGGTCCGGCATCCGCATGGCGACCGCGGTCGGCGCCGCGACCCGCCGCATGGCGACGGTGGAGATCGCGCTCACCGCCAACCCCGCCGTCATCTGCCGGGGCATGCTCGTGGACGGCCTCGGCCGCCGCTTCATCAACGAGGACGTCTACCCGGGCCTGTTCAGCCACCGGGCCGTCCAGCACCAGCCCGGCCCCTACTGGGCGATCATCGACGAGGCCGGGTACGACGAGATCGCCGAAGCGGACATGTGGGGCGTCCACCCCAAGCACGCGGCCGAGACGATCGCGGAGCTGGAGGAGTCCCTGGGCCTGCCGCCCGGCTCGCTGGAGGCGACCGTCGAGACCTACAACCGGTACGCGGAGAGGGGCGAGGACCCCTACTTCCACAAGGACGCCAGGTGGCTGCGTCCGCTGAAGGGGCCGTTCGCGGCGATCGACCCGCGCGACGGGTTCTTCGGCGCGGGCAGGCACGGCGCCGGGACGGGCGCCGGCGGGTTCACCCTCGGCGGCCTGGACACCACCGTGGACGGCGAGGTCCGCAACAACTCCGGCGAACCGATCCCCGGCCTGTACGCGGCGGGGCGCACGGCCTCCGGCATCCACGGCGAGGGCTACATCAGCGGGACGTCCCTGGGCGACGGCACGTTCTTCGGCCGCCGCGCCGGGCGGGCCGCCGCCGCATCTTCGGACTGAGGGGCACGCGCATGAGGTACGCCGTCCTGCTCCCCGTGGCGGCGGGCGTGACGGCCGATCCCGCGTGGATCGGCGCGTACGTCCGGCACGCCGAGGCATGCGGCTTCGAGTCGGTCGGCGCGGTCGAGCACACGGTGGTGGCGAGCGGCTACGCGAGCGTCTACCCCTACGACGCGTCCGGGCGCATGGATCTGGCCGACGACCTGGACATCCCGGACCCGGACGATCGGAGATCGTCGCGACGCTGTCGGTGCTGGACCGGATGCCGCTGAC
>NZ_JBIQHY010000059.1:0-2441 GCF_044508335.1 Actinomadura sp. | reverse complement strand
CCGGACGATCGGAGATCGTCGCGACGCTGTCGGTGCTGGACCGGATGCCGCTGACCTTCCACGCGCTCGCGGGCCAGGTGTTCGACGCGGGGCCGGAGCCGGGCACGGCCACGGGCGAGATCGCCTGCGTCGCCCACCACATGAGCGTACGCGGGGACGGCGTGTCCGACCTCGTCTGGCACTGCCGGTACACCGACGTCTACCGGCTGGACGGCCGGACCTGGCGGATCGCCCGCCGCGAGCAGCGCATCGACTCGATCGAGACCCGTCCCGTCCGGAGGTGGCGCGGTGAGTGAGAACCCCCGGGTCAGCGTCACCATGGGCGGCGCGCTCGGCATGGGCGGGGCGATCTCCCGCCGCCTGGCGGCCGCCGGCGACCTGGCGGTCGCCGGCCCCACGATCCCGGTCGACGGCGGGACCCTGGCCGCGTCCGGCTGGTTCGTCCGCGCCGACTTCGACTGTACGAACCGCCCCCACCGCGCCTAGGGAGTGCCGATGCCCGCGCTGCGAGACGACCGCCCGGACCACGAGATCACGTTCGCCGAGCTCGTCGCGGCTCGCGCCGACGACGACCGTCCTGCCCTGAACTTCGAGGACGCGTCCTGGACGTGGCGCGAGGTCATCGAGGAGGCCCTGCGCTGCGCGACACTCGCTCGCTCGGCCGGCGGACACGTCGGCCTGTTCCTGGAGAACGGCCCGGAGCATCTGTTCTGGCTCCTGGGTTCGGCGCTGGCCGGCGTGCCGGTCGTCGAGCTGAACCCGACCCGGCGAGGTGCCGAGCTGGCTCGCGACATCGCTCATACCGACTGCGCGCTCCTGGTCACGGAGACGTCCCGCGCATCGCTGCTGGACGGCCTGGCGGACGTCCCGACGCTGACCATCGACACCGACCGGTTGGAGGCCCCGCCGGCGGACGTCCTCCCCGTCGCCCCCGAGACGATCTTCTCCCTGGTCTTCACCTCGGGCACGACATCGGCTCCCAAGGCGGTGATCTGCACTCAGGGCAGGCTCGGCCGGATCGCCGTCCAGCAGCGCGACCGCCGCTCGCTCACCCGCGACGACGTGTTCTACGTGGTCATGCCGATGTTCCACTCGAACGCGCTGATGGCGGGGATCGCCCCGGCCGTGGCAACAGGCGGCCGCATGGTGCTCCGCCGCAAGTTCTCGGCCTCGGGCTTCCTGCCGGACGTCCGCCGCTACGGCGTCACGTTCTTCAACTACGTCGGCAAGCCGCTGAACTACATCCTGGCCACCCCGGAGAAGCCGGACGACGCCGACAACCCGCTCCGCATCGCCTTCGGCAACGAGGCGAACGAACGCGACATCCACGAGTTCGCCCGCCGCTTCGGCTGCACGGTCATCGACTCGTACGGCTCCAGCGAGGGCGAGATCCGGCTGAACCGCGTCGCCGGCACACCGCCGGGCTCCCTGGGCGTGGCCGAGCCGGGCACCCTGGTCATCAACCCGGACACCCTCCAGGAATGCCCGCCGGCCAGGTTCGACGCCCACGGCACGCTCCTCAACGCGGAAGAAGCGATCGGCGAGATCGTCGACACGAACGGCGCGGGCAAGTTCGAGGGCTACTACAACAACCCGGAGGCGACGGCGAGACGCGTCCGCAACGGCTGGACGTGGTCGGGCGACCTCGCCTACCGCGACGCCGACGGCTACTGGTACTTCGCCGGCCGCACCGACGACTGGCTGCGCGTGGACGGGGAGAACTTCGCCGCGGCCCCCGTCGAACGCCTCCTGGCCCGCTACGAGCCCTTCGCGGAGGTGGCCGTCTACGCCGTCCCCGACGACCACGTGGGCGACCAGGTGATGGCCGCCGCAGCCCTCGCCCCGGGCCACTCCTTCGACCCGTCGTCCTTCATGGCCTTCCTCAAGGCCCAGCCCGACCTCGGCACGAAGTGGACGCCCCGCTACATCCGCATAGTGGACGCGCTGCCGCGCACCCCCACCAACAAGGTCGTCAAGCGCCCGCTACGCGAGGCGGCCCGCAACACCACCGACCCGATCTACGAGCACCGCAACGGCACCTACACGCTCCGAACGCCCTGACGACCGGACTGCACGCTTTCGCCTGTGCCCTCCCAGAGAACCCCCCAGAGAACACTGCCTGCGACGGCAGGTTGAACAACTCCAGCCAGGGGCGTGCCAGTCCCGTCCTAACGTTGATCCATGCCCAAGACGCCATCACGGGTCGAACTGCGCCCGCTCACACGCTCCGACCAGGACGAGTTCTGCTCGCTCGTGCAGGCCAGCGCCGAACTGCACCGGCCGTGGGTGCAGCTGCCCGCGACCCCGGAGGAGTTCCAGGCTTGGATGCGCCGCTTCGACGACGGCACCAACCGGGGCTTTCTGGTCCGCGTCCGGGAGACCGGCGCAGCGGCCGGCATGGTCAACATCAACTCGATCATCCGGGGCCGCTACCAGGGAGC
>NZ_JBIQHY010000194.1:0-6927 GCF_044508335.1 Actinomadura sp. | reverse complement strand
GGAACATCTTCATCTGCTCGGGCGAGGTGTTCTGCGCCTCGTCGAGGATGATGAACGAGTCGTTGAGGGTCCGCCCGCGCATGTACGCCAGGGGGGCGACCTCGATGGTGCCGGCGGCCATCAGGCGCGGGATCGAGTCGGGGTCGACCATGTCGTGCAGCGCGTCGTACAGCGGCCGCAGGTACGGGTCGATCTTCTCGTAGAGCGTGCCGGGCAGGAACCCGAGCCGCTCCCCCGCCTCGACCGCGGGACGCGTCAGGATGATGCGGTTGACCTGCTTGTCCTGCAGCGCGCGGACGGCCTTGGCCATCGCCAGGTACGTCTTGCCGGTGCCGGCGGGGCCGATCCCGAACACGATCGTGTGCTTGTCGATCGCGTCGACGTAGCGCCGCTGGTTCAGCGTCTTCGGGCGGATCGTGCGGCCCCGGCTGGACAGCACGTCCAGGGTCAGGACCTCCGCCGGGCGCGTGCCGTTCTCGCCGCGCAGCATCGCGAGGCTGCGCTCCACCGCGTCGGGGGTGAGCTGGGTGCCGCCCTTCAGCAGCTCCAGCATCTCGCTGAACAGCCGGGACGCCAGGTCCGTGTCGGCCTGCGGGCCGGTCACGGTGATCTCGTTGCCGCGGACGTGGATGTCGATGTCGCTGCCGAACGACTGCTCGATCGCGTGGAGCAGCTCATCCCGGGAGCCCAGCAGGCTCACCATCGAATGGTCGTCCGGCACCACGATCTTGATCTGTGCGCGCGAGCCGTCGCGGTCGTCGCGCTCCGTGCGAGTTGCCCTCGTATGAGTTGATTCGACCATCAGCCGGGCCTTGCGGCCTTCGGACCTGCCTTCTGTCTGCTCCGGGTGTCCAGATATGTCGTTTCCATCGTACCGACCGCCCCCGGCAGGGCGCCGAAAGGTTTTTTCGCGCCGCGCGATCACCCGGCCGCGTCCCCGGGCGGCGGGGCCCCGGCGGGCCCCGGCGGGGCGGTCAGCCGGGCGGCCAGTTGAGGCCGCGGCCGCCCAGCACGTGGGCGTGCACGTGGAAGACGGTCTGCCCGGCCTGGGCGCCGGTGTTGAACACGACCCGGTAGCCGGCCTCGGCGATGCCCTCGTCGACGGCGACCCGGTGCGCCTCGCGCAGCACCTCGGCGAGCAGCTCGGCGTCGGAGGCGGCGAGCTCCCCGACGTCCGGGTGGTGGTCGCGCGGGATGACCAGCACGTGGGTGGGCGCCTGCGGGTTGATGTCGCGGAAGGCCACCGTCCCCGCCGACTCGCGGACGATCTTCGCGGGCACGTCCC
Source organism: Actinomadura sp. (assembly GCF_044508335.1). Lineage (NCBI taxonomy): Bacteria > Bacillati > Actinomycetota > Actinomycetes > Streptosporangiales > Thermomonosporaceae > Actinomadura > Actinomadura sp. The sequence continues at coordinate 5,642 of NZ_JBIQHY010000194.1, read as the reverse complement.
CGGAAACGATCTTGCAGAACAGGCAGTCGATCATCTGTCTCCCCTCGCCGCGGCCCGTGGCCGGCCCCGGAATCCTATCGGGAGCGGGCCCCGCGGCCCGCCGCGGACACGGTTCCGGGTGATCGACCTCCGGTTGCGGTCACCATGACGGCCGGTCACTGGTTAAGGTTGTCAACTCAAGGCGTACCCCCCGGTCCGCACGGCGTTGCCGCGTCCTGCCGGTTCGGGCGGGGCGCCCGATTCATGCCGCCCCGAGGGAGCCCGTCCGAATGGACGGCCGGGGTCGGCGAAGGCGGCGGACAGGTGACCGAGGCAGACCAGGACATGCCCTTTCGTAAACCGGGCCAGGAGGGCGCGCGTCGAACTGACGTGACCGAGACCCTCGTGGCCAGGGGCACGGCGGGGGCGGTGGCCGTCGCCTGGGACGCCGACCAGGCGGTGACCGCGCTCTACAGCGCCAACTACCGCTCGCTCGTACGCCTCGCCGCCATGCTCGTACGGGACGCCGGGACGGCCGAGGAGGTCGTCCAGGACGCGTTCGTCGCGATGCACGGCGGCTGGCGGCGCCTGCGCGACCCCGACAAGGCCCTGTCGTACCTGCGCCAGTCCGTGGTGAACCGGTCGCGATCGGTGCTCCGGCATCGCGCCGTCGTCGAGAAGTACGCCCCGAAGGGCCTGCCCGACGCGCCGAGCGCGGAGGCCGGGGCCATCGGGGAGCTGGAACGCTCGGCGGTCATCGACGCGCTGTCCCGGCTGCCCGCCCGCCAGCGGGAGGCGCTCGTCCTCCGCTACTACGCCGATCTCTCCGAAGCGGAGATCGCGAAGGCGATGGGCATCTCCCGCGGTGCCGTGAAGAGCCACACGGCGCGCGGCATGACCGCACTACGCAACGTCCTGGAGCAATTCTCATGACCACCGACCCCCACGACGAGCACGGCGAGATCCTCCGCCGCGCCCTGCACGCGGAGGCGGACTCGGTCAACCCCGCGGGCGACGGGCTGGAGCGCATCCGGGCCCGCATAGCCGACGGCCAGAGCCGCCGGTTCGGTCTCGGACGGTTCCTCGGCCCCGCCCGGTTCGGGTTGGACCGGTTCACCGTCGGCTGGGCGCGGCCCGTGCTCGCCGTGGCCGCCGCCGTCCTGATCGCCGCGCTCGGCGTGACGGCCCCGCAGACCATGAGCCTCATCCAGCAGACGGTCGGCAACAACGGGCCCGCGGACGGCGGGGGGAACGACACCGGCAGGGACCGCACCGACGCCCAGGGCAACCCGCAGTTCCCCGACCCGTCGTCGCCGGGGGCCAGCGCGTCCGGCTCCCCGTCGGCCTCGCCGACGACGAGCCCCAGCTCCTCGCCGGGCCTGTCGTCGTGCCGCATCCCGCAGCCGGGCGCCGCGTCCGCCTCGCCCGGCACGACCGCCACGCCGACCCCGGCGGCCACGCCGTGCCCGAGCGAGACGCCGACCACGCCGGCGACCACGCCGCCGCCGTCGACGCCGACCGCGCCGCCGACCTCCGGCAAGCCCACCGACACTCCGACGCAGACGCCGACGAGCGAACCGGCGGGCACGACGGAGCAGGGCGCCGCGGCCACGACGCCCTGACGGCCGGCACGTTCTGACCGCCGGCGCGCCCTGACGGCCCGCGTGCTCTGACGGCCCGCGTGCTCTGACGGCCCGCGGCAGGGGCTTCACCAGCGTCCGGTGGCGGCCAGCAGCACGCTGGCCGCCGCCACCCCGGCCGTCGACGTGCGCAGCACGGTCGGGCCGAGCCTGGCCGGGCGTCCGCCCGCCGAGGCGAACCGGTCCAGCTCCGCGTCCGTGATCCCGCCTTCGGGGCCGACCACGAGGACGATGTCGCCGTCCCGGGGCGGCTCGGCGGCGCTCAGCGGCGCCTCCGCCTCCTCGTGCAGCACGAGGGCCAGGGACGCCCCGGCGACCCGCGCGGCGACGTCCTCGGTGGACGCCAGATCCGGCACGTCGGGGAGCCTGCTGCGGCGCGCCTGCTTGGCGGCCTCCCGCGCGGTCGTGCGCCAGCGTCCGAGGGCTTTCTCGCGGCGTTCGGGACGCCACCGGGTGACGCAGCGGTCCGCCGCCCACGGCACGATCACGTCCACGCCGACCTCGGTCATGGCCTCGACGGCCAGTTCGCCCCGGTCGCCCTTCGGCAGCGCCTGGACGACCACGATGCGCGGCGCCGGGGGCGGCTGCCGGTGCCGCGCCCGCACGTCCAGCGTGAGGGACGCGCGGTCGGCGGCGGTGACGACGCACTCGGCCAGCAGCCCGGCGCCGTCGGTCAGGTCGACGCGCTCACCGGGCCGCAGCCGCCGCACGGCCGCCGCGTGCCTGCCCTCGGGGCCGTCCAGGACGACCGTGCCGCGCTCCAGCGCGTCCGTCCCGGTGAGGAACACCGGCGGGCTCATATGGGTCCTCCCCCGGGGTCACCCGCGCTCCGAGTCGCCGCGGAGGCCCTCCCGGTATGCCTCCGCCACGGCCCTTCAGTGCTGGTTGAAGACGTCCTTGATGCGGGAGAACACGCCGCTGCGCTGCCCGGGGGCGAACCTGCCGGGCGGGCGCTCCTCGCCGCGCAGGGCCGCGAGGCGGCGCAGCAGCTCCTCCTGCTCCTCGTCCAGCCGGGTCGGCGTCTCCACGTTCACGTGGATCATCAGGTCGCCGCGGCCGCTCTCGTTGAGGTGCCGGACGCCCCGGTTGTACAGCGTGATGACCTGCCCCGACTGCGTGCCGGGCTTGATGTCGACGCTCTCGGCCGCGTCCAGCGTCTCGATCGTCACGCTGGTGCCGAGCGCCGCCGCGGTCATCGGGATCTCGACCGTGCAGTGCAGGTCGTCGCCCTCCCGCTCGAAGATCGGGTGCGGCTTCTCCACGATCTCCAGGAACAGGTCGCCGGGCGGGCCGCCGCCCGGGCCGACCTCGCCCTCGCCGGCGAGCTGGATGTGGATGCCGTTCTCCACCCCGGCCGGGATCTTGACCTTGACGGTGCGCCGGGTGCGGACGCGGCCGTCGCCGGAGCACTCGGTGCACGGGTTGCGGATCACCGACCCGAACCCGCCGCACGCCGGGCACGGCCGCGCCGTCATGACCTGGCCGAGGAACGAGCGCTGCACCTGCTGCACCTCGCCGCGGCCGTGGCAGGTCTCGCACGTCTCCGGGTGGGTGCCGGGCGCGCAGCCCGACCCCTCGCAGGTGGCGCAGGTCACCGCGGTGTCGATGGACAGCTCGCGGGTCGTGCCGAACGCGGTCTCGGCGAGGTCGAGCTCGACCCGCAGCGTCGCGTTCCGGCCGCGCCGCGCCCGCGACCGCGGGCCGCGCGAGGTCGCCGTCCCGAAGAACGCGTCCATGATGTCGCTGAACGGGAACCCGGCGCCGCCGAACCCTCCGGCGCCCGCGCCGCCCCCGGAGGCGAACGGGTCCGCGCCGAGGTCGTACATCTCGCGCTTCTTGGGGTCGGAGAGCACCTCGTACGCCTGGGTGATCTCCTTGAACTTCTCCTGGGTCTCCGGATCCGGGTTGACGTCCGGGTGGAGCTCGCGCGCGAGCCGGCGGTAGGCCTTCTTCACCTCGTCGGCGCTGGCGTCGCGCCGGACGCCCAGTGTCGCGTAGTAGTCGTTCGCCACCTTACGACCCCGCCAGGATCTGTCCCACGTAGCGTGCCACTGCCCGTACCGCTCCCATCGTGCTGGGGTAATCCATGCGTGTAGGCCCGAGCACTCCAAGCCGGGCCAAGGTGAGGTCGCCCACCCCGTAGTCCGCGGCGACGACCGAGGTCGATCTGAGGCCCAGGTCGGGGTTCTCGGTGCCGATCCGCACCGTAACTGTAGAGGAGTCTCCGGTCTCGCCGAGCAGCCGCATGAGGACGACCTGCTCCTCAAGCGCCACCAGCACCTCCCGCAGGCTCTGCGAGAAGTCCACGGCGGCGAGGTTGGCGGCGCCGGCGAAGACGATCTTCTCCTCGTGCTTCTCGACGAGCGTCTCCAGCAGGACGGACAGCACCGCGGCCGCCGCCGGCCGGTCGTCCGGCCCCACCTTCTCGGGGAGGTCGGCCACCGCCGCCGGCACGTCGCCGAGGCCGAGCCCGTCCAGGCATGTATTGAGCAACGCCCGCAGGTGCCCGATCGATTCCTCGGAGACCGGGCCCGGCGTCTCGATGACGCGCTGCTCCACCCGCCCGGTGTTGGTGATCAGGACGAGCAGCAGCCGCCCCTCGGCGACCTGGACCAGCTCGACGTGCCGCACCGACGAGCGCGTCAGCGACGGGTACTGCACGACGGCGACCTGCCGGGTGAGCTGCGCGAGCAGCCGCACCGTGCGGCTGACGACGTCGTCGAGGTCGTAGGCGCCGGACAGGAACGTCTCGATCGCGCGCCGCTCGGCGACCGACAGCGGCTTGATCGTGGACAGCCGGTCGACGAACAGCCGGTAGCCCTTGTCGGTGGGCACGCGCCCGGCGCTGGTGTGCGGCTGGGTGATGTAGCCCTGCTCCTCGAGCACCGCCATGTCGTTGCGGATGGTCGCCGGCGACACTCCCAGGTTGTGCCGCTCCGCCAGGGCCTTCGACCCCACCGGCTCGTTAGTGGAGACGAAGTCCTCGACGATGGCGCGCAGGACTGCGAGTTTACGGTCGTCCAGCACGGCGTCACCTCCCTCGTCCGGCCGGCCTCCCCGCCGCTGGCACTCCTTACTCCTGAGTGCCAAGTGTACGGCCCCGAAAGCCTGATCGGAGTGCTCGCGCACTCCCGTACGGCTGCGTGATCCTATCCGCATCGGGCGCGGACGCCACGCCGGGGGACGAGGGGCGACGCCGCACGGCGCCCGAGCCGGGTTAATGTGCGGACCCGTGCGCAGCAAGGACTACGGAAACGACGTGCTCGCCGGCGACTGGCGCAGACCGCGCAAGGGCCGGATCCCCGAGGTCCCCGCCGAACCGGGGCTGGTCGCGGAGGATCCGGACAGCGGGTTCTGCGGCGCCGTCGTCGGCTGCGACAAGTTCGGCGTCACCCTGGAGGACCGGTTCGGCAAGCGCCGCGTCTTCCCGCTCACCAAGTCCGGCTTCCTGATCGACGGCGAGCCGGTCACGCTCGTGCGGCCGTCCGCCGCGCCCAAGGGCCCGGCCCGTTCGGCGTCCGGCTCAGTCGCCGTCCAGGGGCTGCGCGCCCAGGTGGCCAAGGAGAGCCGCATCTATGTGGAGGGCGTCCACGACGCCGAGCTGGTCGAGAAGATCTGGGGCCACGACCTGCGCGTCGAAGGCGTCGTCGTGGAGTACCTCGAAGGCGTCGACGACCTGCCCGCCATCGTCGAGGAGTTCGGCCCGGACGAGGACCGCCGCCTCGGCGTCCTCGTCGACCACCTGGTGGAGGGGTCCAAGGAGTCCCGGATCGCCGCGCAGGTCTCGTCACCGCACGTCCTCGTCACCGGGCACCCGTTCATCGACATCTGGGAGGCCGTCAAGCCCGCGACCGTGGGCATCCGCGCCTGGCCCCGCATCCCCCGCGGCATCCCGTGGAAGGAGGGCGTCATCGCCGAACTCGGCTGGGGCGACGACACCGGCGCGGCCTGGAAGCGGATCCTGAACTCGGTCAACACCTACACCGACCTGGAACCGGCCCTGCTAGGCCGCGTAGAAGAACT
>NZ_JBIQHY010000058.1:34843-39181 GCF_044508335.1 Actinomadura sp. | reverse complement strand
TACGAGATGGACGTCATCCTCGGCAAGGGGTACCCGTCCTACTTCCTCGTCGTCGCCGACTTCATCATGTGGGCCAAGGAGAACGGCATCCTGGTGGGGCCGGGGCGCGGGTCCGCCGCGGGCTCGCTGATCGCCTACGCGATGGGCATCACCGACCTCGACCCCATCCCGCACGGGCTGATCTTCGAGCGGTTCCTGAACCCCGAGCGCGCGTCCATGCCCGACATCGACATCGACTTCCCTGAAGACCGGCGGGCCGAGGTCATCAGGTACACGACGGAGAAGTGGGGCGCCGACAAGGTCTCCTTCATCGCCACGTTCGGCACCATCAAGGCGAAGGCCGCGATCAAGGACGCGGGCCGCGTCCTCGGCTTCCCGTACGCGCTCGGCGACCGGATCTCCAAGGCGTTCCCGCCCGCGGTGATGGGCAAGGACATCCCGCTGTCGGGCATCTTCGACGAGAAGCACCCCCGCTACGGCGAGGCCGGCGAGCTGCGCAAGCTGTACGAGGAGGAGCCCGACGTCAAGCAGATCATGGACCTGGCGCAGGGCCTGGAGGGGCTGATCCGGCAGACCGGCGTGCACGCCGCCGGGATCATCATGTCCGGTGAGACGATCACCGACCACATCCCGATCATGCGCCGGGACGCCGACGGGGCGATCATCACGCAGTTCGACTACCCGACCTGCGAGTCGCTCGGCCTGCTGAAGATGGACTTCCTCGGCCTGCGGAACCTGACGATCATCGACGACGCGCTCAAGGGCATCAAGAAGAACAAGGGCGTCGACGTCGACCTCCTCGCGCTGCCGCTGGACGACAAGAAGACCTACGACCTGCTCGCGCGCGGCGACACCCTCGGGGTGTTCCAGTTCGACGGCGGCCCGATGCGCGCGCTGCTGCGGCTCATGAAGCCGGACAACTTCGAGGACATCTCCGCCGTCGGCGCCCTGTACCGGCCGGGCCCGATGGGCGCGAACTCCCACACCAACTACGCGCTCCGCAAGAACGGCCAGCAGGAGATCACCCCGATCCATCCGGAGCTGGAGGAGCCGCTCAAGGAGATCCTCGACACCACCTACGGCCTGATCGTCTACCAGGAGCAGGTCATGGCGATCGCGCAGAAGGTGGCGGGCTACACGCTCGGCAAAGCGGACCTGCTCCGCCGCGTCATGGGCAAGAAGAAGAAGGCCGAGCTGGACGCCCAGTACGTCGGCTTCGAGAAGGGCATGCTCGACAACGGCTTCTCCAAGGACGCCGTGAAGACCCTGTGGGACATCCTCGTCCCGTTCTCCGACTACGCGTTCAACAAGGCGCACTCCGCCGCGTACGGGCTGGTCTCCTACTGGACGGCGTACCTGAAGGCGAACTACCCGGCCGAGTACATGGCGGGGCTGCTCACCTCCGTCGGCGACGACAAGGACAAGAGCGCCCTCTACCTGTCGGAGTGCCGCCGGATGGGGCTGAAGGTCCTGCCGCCGGACGTCAACACCTCCGAGGCCGACTTCACCCCGCTGGGCGACACCGAGATCCGGTTCGGGCTGTCGGCCGTCCGCAACGTCGGCCACAACGTCGTGGAGGGGATCGTCGCGGCCCGCAAGGAGAAGGGCCTCTACACCGACTTCAACGACTTCCTCAACAAGGTCCCGCCGCAGGTGTGCAACAAGCGGGTCGTGGAGTCGCTGATCAAGGCCGGCGCGTTCGACGAGCTGGGCCACCGGCGCAAGGCGCTGCTGATGGTGCACGAGCAGGCCATCGACTCGGTCATCGACATCAAGCGCAAGGAGGCCGTCGGCCAGGACTCCCTGTTCGGCGCGCTGGAGGACGACGGCGGCGAGGACGCGTTCGCCGTCGCGATCCCCGAGGGCGAGGAGTGGGACAAGACCACCCTCCTCGCGTTCGAGCGGGAGATGCTCGGCCTGTACGTGTCCGACCACCCGCTCCTCGGCGTCGAGCACATCCTGGAGCGCGAGGCCGACTGCACGATCGCGGCGCTGAACGAGGGCGAGCGCCCGGACGGCCAGGTCGTCATCGTGGCCGGCCTGCTCTCCGGCCTGCAGCGCAAGGTCACCAAGCAGGGCAACTCGTGGGCGATGTTCCAGCTGGAGGACCTGGGCGGCTCGATCGAGGTGCTGTGCTTCCCGTCGGCCTACCAGCTGTGCTCGACGCTGCTCGCCGAGGACGCCATCCTGATCGTCAAGGGCAAGATCGACCGCCGCGAGGACGTCGCGAAGATCATCGCGATGGAGGTCACCCAGCCCGACCTCACCGTCACCGACGCGACCGGCCCGCTCTCGGTCACGATGCCGCTCGGCCGCTGCACGCCCCCCACGGTCTCCCGCCTCAAGGAGGTGCTGATCACGCACCCCGGCACGGCGGAGGTCCACCTGCACATCCAGAACGGCCCGCGCACCACGGTCGTCCGCCTCGACGACCGGCTCCGCGTGGCGCCGTCCCCGGCGCTGATGGGCGACCTGAAGCAGCTCCTCGGCCCGTCCTGCCTCGGCTGACGGCCGCGCCGCGGTCCGGGCGCGGCACCTCAGGCGGAGCCGGGCGTCAGGTGGAGCCGGGCGGTGGAGCCGGGCGTCAGGTGGGCACGGCGGCGGGGGTCAGCTCCGCCTTCCATTCGACGAAGCGGCCGAGGCCGTCGAACGCGGCGCGGGCCGTGCCGCCGCCGGGGAGCACGGCCTCGGTCAGCACGTCGGTCTGCCGGTAGGGGACGCGGTGGTGCGACAGGAACCCGGCGAGCGTCAGGCGGGGCTCGTGCGGGAACAGGCTCGCCGCGTTGGCGAGCAGCCGCGGCAGCGTGACCGGGTCCCACGCGGCGTGCGGTACCTGCGGGTCGTCGACGTGCAGGTAGGCCGAGCCGCCGTCGTAGCCGGCGCCGAGGTAGCCCGCGCCGCCGAGGACGCCGCCGGCGGCCATCGCGATCAGCTCGCCGCCGTGCCCGGCCGGGCCCTCGTACCAGGACAGGTCGACCTCGGGGGTGGTGAACTCGGTGATGCCGAGCCGCTCCCCGATCGCCCGGATCACCAGCGTCGGGGTGACCGCCGGGTGCGCGTCGCCGAACTGCGGGTTCGCCCAGCCCCACAGCCAGGTGCGCTCGCGCGCCGCGTAGCTGCCGAGCAGCGACACGCGGACCGTGACGCCGCCGCTGGTGTAGGTGCGGGCGGTCAGGTCGGCGCTCCAGTCCTCGCGCGGCAGGAACTCGGCGAGGGTCTCCTGCTGCTGCAGGACGACGGCCGCGCGCGCGGCGCCGAGGCGTTCGAACGCAGGACTGAATCCGGACATGTCGGGCACATTATCCCAGTAATCGGGGCGGTCGTGGGCGGGAATCGGACACCCTTCGAAGGTCGATCGGCCGAACCGGGCAGGCTAGGCTTTCGCTGTCAGAGCACTCACACCTAGGAGCGTACGAGGTGCGGCGACCCACCGGGAGGCTCTTCGAGACGAGGCTCTGGGTGACGGGCGCCGTCGCCGCCGGCGCCGTGGCGGTGCTCGGGCCGCTCGCGGGCCTCCTGTGGGCCTGGACGGCGCCCGAGGTGACATATGTGATCGTCCAGGGTGAGGCGCTGCTGGCCGAACCGGAAGGCCAGGGCCCCATCGGCATCGACGCGCGGTTCGCCCTGATCGGGCTCGCCGCCGGGCTCCTGTGCGGGATCGCCGCGTACCTGGCGGGCGGCCGCGGCAACGACGTCGCGCTGCTGCTCGGCCTGGCCGCCGGCGGGTGCGCCGCCGCGCTGCTGGCCTGGCGGACCGGCCACATGATCGGGCTCGCCGGCTTCCAGGACGCGGTCCGGCACGCGCGCGACGGCACCGCCGTCACCGGCGCGGCCGATCTGCGCGCCCGCGGCGTCCTGATGTTCTGGCCGGTGTCGGCCGTGGCGGCGTACGGGCTGCTGGAGGTCGCGGTCCGCCGGCTACCCCCGGGCGATCGCGGCGACGGCGGCCCCGGTGAGCCGGACGAGGTCGGCGGGGGCGAGCTCGATCTGGAGTCCGCGCCGACCGGCGGAGACGTAGACGGTCGCGAGCGCTGACACCGACCGGTCGACCACGGCGGGCAGCCGCCGGCGCTGCCCGAGCGGGCTGATCCCGCCGACGACGTACCCGGTGGCGCGCTCGGCGTCCTTCGGGTCGGCCATCCGCGCCTTCTTCCCGCCGGCCGCGGCCGCGAGCGCCTTCAGGTCCAGGGTGGACGACACCGGGACGATCGCGACCGTGAGCCGCCCGTCCACCTCCGCCAGCAGCGTCTTGAAGATCTGCCCGTACGGGACGCCGAGGGCGTCGGCGGCGGCCTCGCCGTAGGAGCCGGCGTCCGGGTCGGCCTCGTAGGCGTGCAG
>NZ_JBIQHY010000058.1:0-34743 GCF_044508335.1 Actinomadura sp. | reverse complement strand
GCCGACCTCGTGGCCGAGCTCGATGCCGACCACCCCGAACCCGCGCGGTTCGGGCCGCTCCAGCAGGTCGGCGATCAGCCGGCGGTACCGCTCCTCGAACAGGTGGAGGGGGAGCACCAGCCCCGGGAACAGCACGGTGCCCAGTGGGAACAGGGGGAGCCGCTCGGTCACACTTCACTCCAGCGTTCCTGGGCGCCGCCGGGAAGACGCCCTCGCCCGCCAGGGTACGTCGATATTGATGATCTTGGTAAGGGAAGTTTTGCCACAGTGTGAAGGCGGTAGCGTCGGCGCCATGAGGATGCTCGTCGTCGACGCGTTCGCGGACCGCCCGTTCACCGGCAACCCGGCCGGCGTGTGCCTGCTCCGGGACGCCGCGGACGCGGAATGGATGCAGCGCGTCGCGGCGGAGATGAAGCACTCGGAGACGGCCTTCGTCCGGCCGCTCGGCGATCCCGGAGGCGGAACCGGGGGCGACCGGGCGGATTTCGAGCTGCGCTGGTTCACCCCCGTGACGGAGGTCGCCCTCTGCGGGCACGCCACCCTGGCGGCCGCGCACGCCCTCTACGAGACCGGGGCGTTCGCGCCGGACCGCCCGATCCGGTTCCGGACGCTGCGGAGCGGCGTCCTCACCGTCACGCGCGCGGACGGCGGGGCGCTGTCGATGGACTTCCCGGCCTGCCCGGCCCGGCCGGTCGAGACGCCCGGCGGCCTCGCCGCCGCGCTCGGCGCGGACGTGCTCCGCACCGGCCGCAACGAGCAGAACGACCTGCTCGCGGAGGTCGCGGACGAGGCGACCGTGCGCGAGATCGCGCCGGACGTCCGGGCGCTCGCCGAGATCGACGCGCGCGGGGTGATCGTCACGGCGCAGGCCGACCCCGGGCGGGCGCACGACTTCACCTCCCGGTTCTTCGCGCCGCGCGTCCTGCCCGGCGATGCGGAGGACCCGGTGACCGGCTCGGCGCACACCGCCCTCGCCCCCTACTGGGCGGCGCGGCTCGGGCGCGACACGCTGACCGGCTACCAGGCGTCCGCGCGCGGCGGGCACGTCCGCGTCTCGCTCCGCGGCGACCGGGTGGCGCTGTCGGGCACGGCCGTCACCGTGCTGGACGGCGCCTTCAGCGCCTGACGACGCGCGCGCCGCGCCCGAGGACGCGCGCGTCTCGCGACGTGAGACGGTGCGCGGGGGAGCGGTGGCACTCCGTAGACTGGACGGGTGATTTCCCGTATCGACCTGCGCGGCTCGCTTCCCCGCGACCTGCGCTCCGTGCTGCCCCGCGCCGAGCTCGACGTCGAGGCCGCCCTGGACAAGGTGCGGCCCATCTGCGAGGACGTGCGCCATCGCGGCTCGGAGGCGGTCCGGGAGTACACCGAGAAGTTCGACGGGGTCGAGCTGGAGAGCGCGCGGGTCCCGGTCGAGGCGGTCCACGAGGCGCTGGCCGGCCTCGACGCGGCCGTCCGGGACGCGCTGGAGGAGAGCATCCGCCGCGCCCGCGCCGTGCACCGCGCGCAGCGCCGCACCGACGCCGCCACGCGGGTCGTGCCCGGCGGCACCGTCACCGAGCGGTGGATCCCGGTCGGGCGCGTCGGCCTCTACGTGCCGGGCGGGCGCGCCGTGTACCCGTCCAGCGTGGTCATGAACGTCGTCCCCGCGCAGGAGGCGGGCGTCGGGTCGCTCGCGGTGACCTCGCCCGCGCAGCGGGAGTCCGGCGGGCTGCCGCACCCGTCGATCCTCGCCGCGTGCGCGCTGCTCGGAGTGGACGAGGTCTACGCCGCGGGCGGCGCGCAGGCGATCGCGATGTTCGCCTACGGCACCGACGAGTGCCCCCGCGCCGACCTGGTCACCGGGCCCGGCAACGTGTACGTCGCCGCCGCGAAGCGGCTGCTCAAGGGCGTGATCGGCATCGACGCCGAGGCCGGCCCGACGGAGATCGCGATCCTCGCCGACGGCACCGCGAGCCCGGTGGAGGTCGCCGCCGACCTGATCAGCCAGGCCGAGCACGACACGCTCGCCGCCGCGGTCCTGGTCACCGACTCGGTGCGGCTCGCCGACGAGGTCGAGGCCGAGCTGGCGGCGCAGGTCGCGCGCACCAAGCACACCGAGCGGATCACCGAGGCGCTCGCCGGGCGGCAGTCCGGCATCGTCCTCGTGGACTGCGTCGAGGACGGCCTGAAGGTCGTCGACGCCTACGCCGCCGAGCACCTGGAGATCCAGACCGCCGACGCCGCGGCGGTCGCCGCCCGCGTCCGCAACGCCGGTGCGGTCTTCGTGGGGCGGCACGCGCCGGTGTCGCTCGGCGACTACCTCGCCGGGTCCAACCACGTCCTGCCGACCGGCGGGTGCGCCTGCCACTCGGGCGGGCTGTCGGTGCAGTCGTTCCTGCGCGGCGTGCACGTCGTCGAGTACGACCGCGGCGCCCTCGCCGAGGCGGCCTCCCGCGTGGTCGCGCTCGCCGAGGCCGAGGACCTGCCCGCCCACGGCGCCGCCGTGAAGGCCCGCTTCGACTGGGAGATCCCTTCGTGACCTCGCTGAACGACCTGCCGCTCCGGGACGACCTGCGCGGCCGGGAGCCCTACGGGGCGCCCCAGCTGGACGTCCCGTACGCGCTGAACACCAACGAGAACCCCTACCCGCCGTCCGACCGGCTCGTGAAGGCCGTCGGCGAGGCCGTCCTGGACGTCGCCGGGACCCTCAACCGCTACCCCGACCGCGACGCCGTCGCGCTCCGCGAGGACCTCGCCGCGTACCTGAACGCCGACACGCCCGGGGCGGGCCTCACCGCCGCCCGGGTGTGGGCGGCGAACGGCTCCAACGAGATCATCCAGCAGATCCTGCAGGCGTTCGGCGGGACGGGCCGCACCGCGCTCGGCTTCGAGCCGTCCTACTCGATGCACCCGATCATCACCGGGGTGTCCGGCACCCGCTGGATCAACGCGTTCCGGGACGAGGACTTCGGCCTCGAACCCGAGCGCGCCGTCGCCGCCGTCGAGGAGCACCGCCCCGACGTCGTGTTCCTGACCTCGCCGAACAACCCGACCGGCACCGCCCTCCCGCTGGAGGCGATCAAGGCGGTGCTGGCGGCGGCGCCGGGCATGGTCGTCGTCGACGAGGCGTACTCGGAGTTCCGCCGCGCCGAGACGCCGTCCGCGCTCACGCTGCTGGACGGCAACCCGCGGCTGATCGTCACCCGCACGATGTCCAAGGCGTTCGCGATGGCCGGCACCCGGCTCGGCTACCTCGCCGCCGACCCCGCCGTGATCGAGGCGCTGCTGCTCGTCCGGCTGCCCTACCACCTGTCGGCCGTCACCCAGGCCGTCGCCCGCACCGCCCTCGCCCACGGCGAGGAACTGCTCGGCACCGTCGGCGCCCTGCGCCGCGAACGCGACGCCCTCGTCGGGTGGCTGCGCGCCGAGGGCTTCCGGGTGGCCGACTCCGACGCCAACTTCGTCCTGTTCGGGACGTTCCCCGACCGCCGCAAGGTCTGGGAGAACCTGCTCGAGCGCGGCGTGCTGATCCGGGAGGTGGGGCCGCCCGAGTGGCTGCGGGTCAGCGTCGGCACCCCCGAGGAGATGGCCGCGTTCCGCACCGCACTGAAGGAGAGTTCGTGACGCGCAAGGGACGGATCGAGCGCGGGACCAAGGAGACCCAGGTCCTCGTGGAGATCGACCTCGACGGGACCGGGCAGGTCGACGTCGCGACCGGGGTGGGGTTCTTCGACCACATGCTGGCCCAGCTCGGCAAGCACGGGTCGTTCGACCTGACCGTCAAGACGTCCGGCGACCTGCACATCGACAGCCACCACACGATCGAGGACACCTCCATCGCGCTCGGCCAGGCGTTCCGGGAGGCGCTCGGCGACAAGGCCGGCATCCGCCGGTTCGCCGACGCGTCCGTCCCGCTCGACGAGGCCCTCGCGCAGGTCACCGTGGACGTCTCCGGCCGCCCCTACCTGGTGCACACCGAGCCGGACGGCATGGCCCCGATGATCGGCCCCGAGTACGACACCACGATGACCCGGCACATCTTCGAGTCGTTCACGTCGAACGCGCGGGTGGCGCTGCACGTCCACGTGCCGTACGGGCGCAACGCCCACCACATCGTCGAGGCGCAGTTCAAGGCCCTGGCGCGCGCGCTGCGCGACGCGGTGGCGTTCGACCCGAAGGTGCACGGCGTCCCGTCCACCAAGGGAGCCCTGTAGACGTGGAGATCGGCGACCTGCACTTCACCTACGGCAACGTCGCGCTCTTCGCGGTCGCGGTGTTCCTGCTGGCCGGCGTCTACAGCTTCGTCAAGCAGGGCATCAAGTTCGGCGCGCTGCTCCTGCTCGTCCTCGCCGGGCTGGCCTTCGCCGGGGGAGTGATGTGGCTGTGAAGAAGATCGTCATCCTGGACTACGGCTCCGGCAACCTGCGCTCCGCCGAGCGCGCCGTGGCCCGCGGCGGAGCCGACGTGGCCGTCACCGCCGACTGGGACGCCGCGCTGGACGCCGACGGCCTGGTCGTCCCCGGCGTCGGCGCGTTCGCCGCCTGCATGGCGGGCCTGCGGAAGGTCCGCGGCGACCAGATCATCGGCCGCCGCCTCGCGGGCGGGCGCCCCGTCCTCGGCATCTGCGTCGGCATGCAGATCCTGTTCACCAAGGGCATCGAGCACGGCGTCACCACCGAGGGCTGCGGCGAATGGCCGGGCACGGTCGACCGGCTGAACGCCCCGGTGGTCCCGCACATGGGCTGGAACACCGTCGACGCCCCGGAGGGCTCGGTCCTCTTCGCCGGCCTGGCGGACGAGCGATTCTACTTCGTCCACTCCTACGCCGCCCGCAGCTGGGACCTGGAGCCCGACCCGACCGGCACCATCGCGCCGCCGCTGGTCACCTGGGCCGAGCACGGCGACCGCTTCGTCGCCGCCGTCGAGAACGGCCCGCTGTGCGCCACCCAGTTCCACCCGGAGAAGTCCGGCGACGCCGGCGCGCACCTGCTCCGCAACTGGCTGGGCACGCTCGCCTGACCGTCCCGTCCCATCAGCCTCGATAGGGTTTCCGCATGACTCTGACGCTCCTTCCCGCCGTCGACGTCGCCGACGGCCGGGCGGTCCGCCTCGTCCAGGGCGAGGCCGGCACCGAGACCTCCTACGGCGCCCCCCTCGACGCGGCGCTCGCCTGGCAGAGGGCGGGGGCGGAGTGGATCCATCTGGTCGACCTCGACGCGGCGTTCGGGCGCGGCTCCAACCGGGAGCTGCTCGCCGAGGTGACCGGGCGGCTGGACGTGAAGGTGGAGCTGTCCGGCGGCATCCGCGACGACGCGTCGCTGGAGGCGGCGCTGTCCACCGGGTGCGCCCGGGTCAACATCGGCACGGCGGCGCTGGAGAACCCCGAGTGGTGCCGCAAGATCATCGCCTCGCACGGCGACAGGATCGCGGTGGGGCTGGACGTGCGGGGCACGACGCTCGCCGCGCGCGGCTGGACGCGGGAGGGCGGCGACCTGTGGGAGGTCCTCGCCCGGCTGGAGGACGACGGCTGCCCCCGCTACGTGGTCACCGACGTCACCAAGGACGGCACCCTGCGCGGCCCCAACACGGAGCTGCTCCGCGAGGTCTGCTCCCGCACCCGCAAGCCCGTCGTCGCGTCCGGCGGCGTCTCGTCGCTGGACGACCTGCGGGCGCTCGCCGCCCTGGTCCCCGAGGGCGTCGAGGGCGCCATCGTCGGCAAGGCCCTGTACGCGCGGGCGTTCACGCTCGAAGAGGCCCTTGAGGCCGTGAAGTGAGCCGGGGCCGTGAAGTGAGCGGGGAGGGCGTGCGGTGACCGTCGCCGTGCGGGTGATCCCGTGCCTGGACGTCGACGCCGGGCGCGTGGTCAAGGGCGTCAACTTCCAGAACCTGCGGGACGCCGGCGACCCGGTCGAGCTGGCCCGCCGCTACGACGCCGAGGGCGCCGACGAGCTGACGTTCCTGGACATCACCGCGTCCAGCGCCGACCGGTCCACCACCTACGACGTGGTGCGCCGCACCGCCGAGCAGGTGTTCATCCCGCTGACGGTCGGCGGCGGCGTCCGCACGGTCGAGGACGTCGACCGGCTGCTGCGCGCCGGGGCCGACAAGGTGTCGATCAACACGGCCGCGATCGCGCGGCCGGAGTTCCTGCGGGAGGCCGCGCACCGCTTCGGCTCCCAGTGCATCGTGCTGTCGGTGGACGCCCGGCGCGCCGAGGGCACCGCGTCGGGGTTCGAGGTGACCACGCACGGCGGCCGCAAGGGCACCGGCATCGACGCGATCGAGTGGGCCCGCCGCGGCGAGGAGCTGGGCGTCGGCGAGATCCTGCTGAACTCCATGGACGCCGACGGCACCAAGGCCGGCTTCGACCTGGAGATGCTCCGCCGCGTCCGGGAGGCGGTGACCGTGCCGGTGATCGCCAGCGGCGGCGCCGGGGCGGTCGAGCACTTCGCCCCCGCCGTGGCCGCGGGCGCGGACGCCGTGCTCGCCGCCAGCGTCTTCCACTTCGGGGAGCTGACGATCCCCGAGGTCAAGGCGGCGCTGCGCGAGGCCGGCCACCCCGTCCGCTGAAGAGAAACGACAGACCCAGAGGAAGCCCCCCGGAATGACCATCGCGTTCGCGACCTGCTCCTGGCTGCCCGGAGGCAGCGACGACGTGCGCGACCTGATCGGCGCCCTGGCGTCCCTCGGCGTCGCCGCCGAGCCCGTGGTCTGGGACGGCGGCGCCGACTGGTCCCGCTACGACCTGGTCGTCGTCCGCTCCACGTGGGACTACACGTCCCGGCGCGACGAGTTCGCGGCGTGGGCGGAGAGCCTCCCGCGCGTGCTGAACCCGGCGGAGATCATCCGCTGGAACACCGACAAGCGCTACCTCCGCGACCTCGCCGCCGCGGGCCTGCCCGTCGTCCCGACGCTGTGGGACCCGGCCGACATCCCCTCCGAGTGGCCCGAGTACGTCATCAAGCCGGCGGTCTCCATCGGCTCCGGCGACACGGCCCGCTGGGGCCCCGGCGAGGAGGAGCAGGCCCGCGCCCACCTGCGCTCCCTGCGCGACGCCGGGCGGACGGCGATGGCGCAGCCCTACCTGTCCGCCGTCGACTCCGCGGGCGAGACGGCCCTGGTCTTCTGCGACGGCGAGTACAGCCACGCCGGACGCAAGGCGCAGATCCTCACCGCCGGCGCGGGCGTGCAGGGCTCCGTACGCGACGACGCCACGCGGGGGCAGGTCACCGCGGCCACGGCCACGGACGCGGAACTCGACGTCGCCGCCCGCGCCCTGGCCGCCGTCCCGGGCGGCCACGACCTGCTCTACGCCCGGGTCGACCTCATCCCCGGGCCGGACGGGTCCCCGCTCATCATCGAGCTGGAGCTGACGGAGCCCAACCTCTACCTCCACCACGGCCCCGGCAGCGCCGCGCGGTTCGCCAAGGCGATCGCGGCCCGCCTCTAGACCCCGCCTCTAGACCCCGCTTGTCCAGACCCCGCCCCCTCAGACGGGGTCGACCGGGTCCTCCTCCGGCGCCGGGACGGCGGCCTCCGGCGAGCGCTCGGCGACCGGCAGGATGATCGCGGACGGGCGGTCCGGGTCGTGGAAGACCTCCTGGCGGGCCTTCAGCATGCGGGTCGCGGCGGTGGCCAGGGGTTCGCCGGTGCCGGGGTTCGCGGCGACCTTGGGGTAGGCGCCGCTGGCGACGTGGACGCGGATCCGGTGGCCGCGCGCGAAGCGGTGCCCGGTCGGCCACAGGTCGACGGCGATCCGGCGGACGCCGTCCGTCCCGGCGGGCCGCGCGGCCGCCGCGGGCAGGCGCAGGCCGCCCTCGCAGACGTTGCGGGACGTCCCGTCCGGGGCGACGTCGCAGATCCGCACGATGAAGTCGGTGTGCTCCCGGTCGGACCGGACGAACAGGTCGGCGCCGACCGGGCCGATCACGTCGAGGTCGGCGCCGAGGGCGGGAGAGGTGAACACCAGGACGTCCGGGCGCCGCTCCAGCGGGCGGTTGTCGACGGGGCGGGAGCTGCCGAGCAGGGTGGGGCCGCCGAGCGCGGGCGTCGGGCGGGCCGGGTCGAAGGTGTAGGTGCTCGCCGGGCGGTCCTGCGGCCCGTCCTCGCCGAGGCCGCCCTGTCCGGGCGGGCCGGCGTGCAGGTGCCAGCGGACCCGCCGGGTGCCCGGCGGCGGCCAGTCGCGGTAGTGCCGCCACTCGCGGGCGCCCGTCACGTACAGCCGGACGGGGTCGCGGCGCAGCCCGGACGGGTCGCCCTGCAGGTGGGCGCGGAACCAGGCGAGCGACTCGCGGACGGCGGGCAGGCCGTGCCGGGCGTCGGTGTGCCACCAGGGCCCGATCGTCAGGTAAGGCGCGTGCCCGGCGGCGCGCAGCGCGAGGTAGTCCTTGATCTCCCACGGCAGGAACACGTCGTACCAGCCGCCGAGGAGGTTCACCGGCGCGGCGACCCGGCCGACGGTGGCGCTGAAGTCGCGGCGGTCCCAGTAGCCGTTCGGGGCGGCGCCGCCGGGGGCGTGGTTGGCGAGGAGGTCCCGGTAGAAGCGCATCGGCGCACCGCCGGCCAGCACGTCCAGCTCGGTGAGCGGGCGGCCGGAGCGGGCGGCGCGCAGCGCGCGGCGCCGCGAGGTGAGCGGCCCGGTGATCATGCCGAGCGGGCGCTGCTGCCGGTGCGTCAGGTCGGTCCAGGTCAGCGCGGACTCCAGGGCGAACGACCCGCCGACGTACGCGGCGTCGCGGAACGAGGACGCCGTGATCTGCAGCGACATCGCCTTCAGCTCGGGGCCCGCCTCGGCCGCGACCGCCCACGCCGAGTAGCCGAGGTAGCTGGGGCCGAACATCGCGAACGCGCCGTGGAACCAGGGCTGCCGCCTCAGCCATTCGACGGTCGCCAGCCCGTCGTCGCGTTCGCTGCCGAGCGGGTCGAACTCGCCGCCGGAGCCGGACGTCCCGCGCGCGCTCTGCACGACCAGCTGGAACCCGAACGGGACGAACAGCAGGCCGTTGGCGAGCGCGGCGGGCCCGCGCCGCCCGTACGGCGTCCGCACCAGGATCGTGGGCGGCCGCTCGACCCCGGCGGGGACGTACCTGTCGGCGAGCAGGGTCACGCCGTCCGGCATGGGCACCGGGAGGTCGCGCTCGACGGTGTAGCGGGCCAGGCCCCGGGGGTGCGGCAGCCGGATCGGTGAGGCGGGCAGTCGGTCCCAGAGCGCCATTCTGCCTCCGTCCGCGGTTGGCTACTACCTAGTAAGGTAACCGCGCCCGGGGACCGCAACCGTCAGCGGCCGGTGAGGAACGCCCACGGGTCGGGCGCGGCGGCGGCCGCGGCGCCGAGATCGTCCGCCCACGCGGTCTCGTTCCCGTACTCGTCCCGCCACGACCAGAGCCGCAGCGTGACCGTGCGGAGGACGTGCTCCCCGGTGACGCCGAGCGCCCCGTGGACCTGGTGCGCGATCGCCGCGACCGCGCCCGCCGCGCGCGAGGCGTTCGCCTTGGCGGCGGCCACCGCGACGGGGTCGTCCGGGGTGCGGACGGCGGCGCGCACCGCGACGTCCGCGACGGTGGCCTCCCCGGCGAGCTCCGCCAGCATCTGCTGGACGGCCTGGAACCGCGCGAGCGGCCGCCCGAACTGCTCCCGCTCGCCCGCGTACCGGACGGACAGGTCCAGCGCCCGCCCCATCGCCCCCGTGAGCTGCACGGCCCTGGCCAGCGCCCCGCGCCGCCGCAGCTCCGCCGCGTCCGCGCCGCACGGCGCCGCGGCCTCCGCCCGGACGCCGGACAGCACGACGTCGTCGCGGGGCTCGCCCGCCACGTTCGCCCCCTCGGTGATCCGGGCGTGCGCCGGGTCGACCACCGCGACCAGCCCGTCCGCCAGGACGGCGATCCGGTGCGCGGAGCGGGCCCACGGCACCCGCCGCAGCGTCCCGGTCAGCGTCCGGCCGTCGGTCTCGACCTCGCCGGACGCGGCGGTCAGGGCGCCGGGCGGCACGGGCAGCCCGGCCTCGGCGAGCAGCCGCCCGGCGAGCCAGCCCGTCTCGGCGAGCGGGACGGCGGCGCCGCTGCGCCCGGCCGCGCGGAGCACCGCGGCGGCGTCGGCGAGGGTCCCGCCGCTGCCGCCCGCCTCCTCCGGAACCCCGGCCAGCGCCAGCCCGGACTCCAGCAGCGCGGGCCACGGGTCGTCCCGGGACAGGATCTCGGCCGCGGTCTCCTCCAGCAGCTCCATCAGCGCACTCCCAGGCCGCGCGCGACGATGCCGCGCAGGATCTCGTTGGCGCCGCCCCGCAGCGTGAACCCGGGCGCCTGGACGACCGACTCCGCGAGCGCGCGGGCCAGCGGGTCGGGGGAGGCGAGGTCGGGTTCCACGCCGGCGTGCTCCCGCGCCGTCTCGATGACCTCGCGTTCGAACCGGGTCCCCAGGTCCTTGACGAGGGCCGCGGGGATCTCCGGGGTCCGCCCGGCCTCCAGCGCCCCCGCGACCGCCAGGGACGCCTGCCGCAGCGCCCACAGCCGCGCGGTCAGCCGGCCGAGCGCGCGCCGCGCCGCCGGGCCGTCCGCGCGGCCGTGCAGCAGCCGGACGAGCAGGAACGTGCTGAGCAGCCGCTCCGGGCCGCTGCGCTCGTAGGCGAGTTCGGCGGTGACCTGCCGCCAGCCGTCCCCGACGCGGCCGAGCACCATCGAGTCCGGGACGAACACGCCGTCGAGCACGACCTCGTTGAAGTGGTGCTCGCCGGACAGCCCCGGGATCGGCCGGATCGCCACCCGCTCGTCCGGCAGCGGGACGATGAACTGGCTCAGCCCCGCGTGCCGGCCGCCCGGCCCGCCGTCCGGCACGGGGGAGCTCCGCGCCAGCACGAGGATCGCGTGCGCGATGTGGGCGCCGCTCGTCCACACCTTGGTGCCGTGCAGCCGCCACCCGCCGTCCGCACGCTCGGCGCGGGTGCGCACGGACGCGAGGTCCGAGCCGGAGTCCGGCTCGCTCATCCCGATCGCGAAGAAGCACTCGCCGCGCGCGATCGCGGGCAGGAACCGCGCCTTCTGCTCCTCGGTGCCGTGCGCGAGGATGCTCGGCCCGGTCTGCCGGTCGGCGATCCAGTGCGCGCCGACCGGCGCCCCGGCGGCGAGCAGCTCCTCGATCACCACGAACCGCTCCAGCGGGGAGCGGCCGTGCCCGCCGTACCGCTCGGGCAGCGTCATCCCGAGCCAGCCGCGCTCGCCGAGCCGCCTGCTGAACGCGGGGTCCGCGCCGGTGAGCCAGCTGTCGCAGCGGGGCGTGAACGGTGTCCCGGCGAGGAACTCGCGGACCCGCGCCCGCAGCTCGGCGGCCTGCGGGGGGAGCGTCGCGGGCTCCAGGTCGGGCGGTCTGGCCACGGGCGCCTCCTCGGTCTCACGGCGACGTTACCGGCGCGCCCCGGCACGCCTGTCAGCAGGTCCTTACCAGGCGCCGTCCTCGACGCAGATGCGGTTGTCTGGAATCGTTGCGATCCCACAGCCGACGCCAGGGGGAGAAACACGACATGTGGCCCGGGTCGAACCCGCCGATGGGACCGCCGCCGCCCACGGGACCGGCCGCGCCCTCGTGGGTCCCGGAACGCCGTGTCGGCCCGAGCGCGGGCTGGTACGCGCTGCCCGTCGTCCTGCTCTTCGCCGCGGTGGTGGGCTTCTTCACCGTGCTCGGGTTCCTGTGGGACGACTCCAAGGTCGCGGACGGGCCCCCGGCCGCCGGGGATCCGGTCGCCGGGGTCACGGTCCGGCTCTCCGAGGGGCACGGGTACTTCCTCTACGTCCGCACGGGCGGGTCCTCGCCCTACTCCTGCACGGTGCAGGTGGGGGAGCGGTCCGGGCCGGTCCGGCTGACGCGGAAGAACTCCTGGAGCGCGGGCGAGCACGCCGGCTACCGGTACACGGCCACGTTCCACGCGCCGGTGTCCGGGACGGCGCGGCTGACCTGCCGGGGCGCCGACGGCCCGATCCTCGTGACGCCGGACGACACCGTGCACGCCTACCTCGGCTTCGCCGTGCTGGCCGCCCTCGGCGTCGGCGGGCTCGCCGCCCTCAGCTTCGCGGTGACCTTCCTGCGCCGCGGCTCCGCCAAGCGCCGTGCGGCCGGCGCGGGCGCCCACCTCCGCTGACGCCCCGGCGGCCCGCCGGCGCGGCCCTCCCCGCCCGCGCCCGGGGCGGTGTTCAGGACGTGAGCTCGCGTTCCAGCGGGGTGCGGAAGCGGGGGACGGCGCGCACGTCGCCGTACCAGGCCGCCATCCGCGCCGCCTCCCGCTCGATCGCGGCCTCGGCGTCGGCGCCGACGTCCTCCAGGACGCGGACGGCGATCTCGCCGTCCTTGCGCTGCGCCCAGCCCCCGACGACGCGGCCGTCCCACCAGACGGACGGGCCGATGTTGCCGTTGCGGTCGAACAGCGCCGGGCCGTGGCCGCCGAGGAACCAGCCGCGCTCCCGCCAGCCCATCGGCGTCGGGTCGAGCGCGGGCAGCAGCGCCGCCCACGGCTCCGGCTCGGGGGCGGGCTCCAGGTCGTCGGAGAGGACGAGGCCGGTGCCGCCGCCGAGGTCGACCTCGGTGACGTCGAGGAGCGCGAGGGCCTTCTTGACGTCGCCGGCGCTCCAGCCCGTCCACCACTTCAGGTCAGCGACCGGGGCCGGGCCGAACGCGCGCAGCCAGCGGCGGACGAGCTCGGCGCGCGCGGCGTCGGCCGGGACGTCCTCGACGCCGCCGGGCAGCCACGTCTCGACCGGCGACCACATGTACTGGCTGCTGGCCCACGTCCCGTTGGGGCGGCCGCGCACGATGCGGCCCTCGCAGCCGAGCGTGACCAGGACCCACGTGGTGATGCTCGTCGGCCGGGAGTAGGGCTTGCCGGGCGCGGGATCGACCTGCGTCCGCAGCAGCGGCACGTCGGCGCCGAGCTGCGCGCCGGTGGCCTCCCCGCGGGCGAGCAGCGCCTCGTGCGCGGCCTCCGCGGCCTCGGCGAACAGCTTCGCGGCGTCGGGGACGTCGCTGCCGCGCTCGATGATCCGGGTGTAGGTCGCGCGCTGCTTCACGGCCAGGCCGTCCGCCGTGGACGCCTGCAGCACCGGGAGCAGCTCGGTGGGCGCGACGAACATCGTCCGGCGCATGGCGAGCATCCGCAGCAGCGTGCGGTCGTCGTAGAGCGCCCGCTCGACCGCGGCGGGGCCGGCCTCGGCGCTGCGGGCCGCCACCGACAGGAACACCGTGGCCGGGTCGGTGGCGTGCAGCACCACCATCGACCGGGCGATGGCGAGGACGTCGTCGGTCCGGGCCCGCGGCGCGAGCCGGTGCCGGAGCGCGAGCCGGGCCCGCCGCTCCGCCGGAGTCATCGAACGCATGAACGAATACTAGACCGGCTCAGCCGGCGTTGGAGATCTTCACCACCACGTTGTCCTGGGTGACCGACTGGACCGACACGTTGAAGCCCTCGGCCTCCTGCTCCCCGTCGCCGACCGGCACGGTCACCTGCTGACCCGCGATCTTGAGGGTGACCAGGTCGCCCTGCACCTTCACCAGCTCGGCCTTCACGCCGAGGATGGACGCGCTCGCGTCGACGCCGCGGTCGAAGGTCACCGTGCACGAGTCGACGTCGCAGGAGGTCCTGCTGTTCTCGCCGCCGCACGCCGCCAGGGCGCCGAGCGGCAGCAGCGCGAACGGGAGTACGGCCAGCTTCCGCCGGAGGGGAAAGGAGGTCATGCGGGGAGTCTACGGGCGTGGCGCGCCGCCGCCGTCCCGCCGCGGGCCGATCCGTCGGGGGCGAATGCGGCACCGCACGGTGACGCGGCTGGATCTTCCCGGTGACGCCGTGCTTCGCTGTGCGGATGAGCAAGGACAGCGCGCCTGCGGGCGGCGGCCCCGCCGAGGCGCCGGCGGCCGGCCCGGTCGTGTGCGCCGCACTGCGCATCGAGGCGCGCGCGGTCCGCCGCGGGCTCACCCGCACGCCGGTCGTGGTCGTCGGCTACCGCGCCCGGCGCGCGGCCCGGCTGCCGGACGCGTGCGCCGCCCTCGTCACCGTCGGGTTCGGCGGCGCGCTGGACGAGCGGCTGCGGCCGGGCGACGTCCTCGTCGCCGACGAGATCCGCGGCCCCGGCGGGACGGCGGTGCCGTGCGCCGCGCCGCACCTGCTCGCCGGGGAGCTGATCCGGGACGGCCTGAGCGTCCAGGTCGGCCCGCTGATCACCACCGACCGCGTCGTCCGCGGCGCGGAGCGCGCCGCGCTGGCCGCGCGGGGCGCGCGCGTCGCCGACATGGAGTCGGCCCTCGTCGCCGCGCGGGGCGGCGGGCTGCCGGCGGCCGCCGTCCGGGTCGTCGTGGACGGCCCCCGGCACCCGCTGTGGAGCCCCGGCACGATCGGGCGCGGGCTGGCCGCGCGGCGGGTCCTGGCCCGCACCGGCCCCGCCCTGGAGCGCTGGAGCGTCCTGCTCGTCCGCGGCGGGGAGGACGCCCGCGGCGGGGAGGGCGCCCGCGACGGCAGCGGCTGAGCCGGTTCAGCCGTGCTCGCCGCCGCTGTGCCCGGTGCCGTGGTGGTCGCCCTGGACGATCTTGCCGCCGAGCTCGGTGCGCAGCGACTCCAGCGTCGGCTTCTCGCTGACCGCCACCCAGCGGGCCCCGACGAGGTACCAGCCGCCCCACGGCTTGGCCTCGTGCAGCCACGACTGCATGCCCTTGTCGGTGGTGAAGCTCAGCAGCACGAAGCGCCCGAGAGAGGTCTTGCAGTTCCCCTGCTCCATGTCCTTGACCTTGCGCGTGCCGGTCACCTTGCAGTCCGTCTGCCGGGCCAGCTCCTGCAGGCTGGCCGGCTTGGCGACCTTCTCGGCGGAGTCGCCGGACTCCGCCGAGCAGCCGGCCGCGAGCGGCAGCGCCAGCGCCGCCGCGCACAGCAGCGGCGGCCTGATGAGGTCGAGGGGGTGTCGGGAACCCATCGCCAATCCTCTCCGGGGTCAGATGCGCGATTCGAGGGATGAATACGCGCCCCGCCCGGGCGGGGTTCACCGGTCCGCTCAGGCCATCAGGCGGGCTCCGGCCGCGGCGCGGACGCCGGGCTCCTCGGCGCCGTCCTGCTGCAGTCGGCGCAGCCGCAGCTGGGTCTCGCGGGTGAGCGGCGCGGACCGGGCGGCCTCGGCGCGCACGTCCTCCTCGCAGTCCCACAGGCCCTCGACGGTGTAGGACTCGGCGGTGTGCGGTGCGGTTCTCGTCAGTGCGGCCAGGATGCGGGGTCTCAGATAGGCGTAGGTCGACTCGGTCCAAGCGGTCTTCAGCAGCGGGACGGCCTCGCCGGCGCGCAGCCGCCCGAGGCCCTCGATCGGGCCGGCGGCGCCGCCCCATTCCCGGCGGGCGACGGCGCCGTGCAGCTCCTCCATGAGGAGCGGGATGTCCTGGCGGGTCCCGTAGCGGGCGAGGATGTGCAGCCCCATGTCGGCGCAGCCGCCGCGCGCCGCCGCCCAGGCCCGCGCCCGCGGCAGCGTCTCCGGGCCGTAGTCGCGCAGCGCCCGGCACACCGCCCCGCCCACCCGGCTCGGGCGCTGCGGCAGCAGCTCCTCGGCCAGGTCGAGCAGCGCCGGCGTCCGCCGCCGGCCCAGCTCGAAGATCGCCGCGATGGCGCCCTCCCCGCGCCGCCGCGCCAGCTCCAGCAGCTCGTCCTCGCTCTGCGCGCCCCGCGCCGGGGCCGCGGCCATCGCGCGGCGCGCCGCCCGCCCCGCCTCCCGCTGCCGCGCCAGCGCCGCCGCCACCCGCGGCTGCCGCGCCGCCCAGACCTCGATCACCGGGTTGCTGCGGCCCGGTATCAGCAGTGCCAGGTCGGCGTCGTCGCACCGCGCCGCCACCAGCTCGTCCAAGCCCGCCGCCAGCCCCGGATCCGCGAGGTCGACGAGTTCCGCGACCGCGTCGAACCAGTGCGCCCCTTCCTCGGCGTACCGCCGCAGCGGCGCCGCCGCCTCCCGCCGGCTCAGCCGCACCAGGTCGGCGAGCACGCCCAACGCGAGGTCCACCCGCCAGTCGTCGGGGTCGGTGTGGTCGGACGGGTCGAAGAGATGCCGGGCCACCGGCCCGACCGGCAACTCCAGGTCGACCATCAACCGGGCGTAGTACAGCCGCCGCGACTCGCACTGCCGGTCCCACCGCGGATCCCGCCGCACGCAGGCGTACACGTACTCGCCCGCCCCCCGCCGGTCCGCCGCGCGCCGCGCGCCCCTCCCGAGCCCCCGCTGCAGCTGACCGTGCAGCGTGCCCGCCGATTCCAAGACGACCTCGTTGCTCACCCCGCCAGAATGCGCACCTGAGCAGATAACGGGCAAGTGTTTTACCCCAGGCAGTCCCGCCCTCATATCTCCCGCTGGGCCGTCCAGGACGCGTGCAGGTCGGCGTAGACGCCGGGCTCGGCGGCGAGGACCGCGTGCGGGCCGCGCTGCACGACGCGGCCCGCCTCGAAGACGATCACCTCGTCGGCCGCCTCGGCGGTGGAGAGCCGGTGCGCGATGGCGATCGCGGTGCGGCCCCGGGTGACGCCGTCCAGCGCGCGCTGGATGCGGACCTCGGTCGCCGGGTCGACGGCCGAGGTCGCCTCGTCCAGGACGAGGAGGTCCGGGTCGGCGATGTAGGCGCGGGCCAGCGCGACGAGCTGCCGCTCGCCGGCCGACAGGGACTCCCCGCGCTGCCCGACCGGGGTGTCCAGGCCCTGCGGCAGGCCGTCCAGCCAGTCGGCGAGGCCCAGCTCGGTGAGCGCGAGGACGAGGTCCTCGTCGGAGGCGTCCGGCCTCCCGTAGCGGATGTTGTCGCCGAGGGACGCGTCGAACAGGAAGCCGTCCTGCGGCACCATCACGATCCGCTCCCGCAGGGACGAGAACCGGATGCCGGTGAGGGGCACGCCGTCGACGAGGATGCGGCCGGAGACCGGGTCCATGAGGCGGGTCAGCAGCTTGGCGAACGTCGTCTTGCCCGAGCCCGTCTGCCCGACGACGGCGACGCGGCTGCGGGGCGCGATGTCCACGTTCACGTCGTGCAGGACGGGCGGCCCGCCCGGGTAGGCGAAGCCCACCGACTCGAACCGCACCTCGATCGGCCCGCGCGGCAGCGTCACGCCCGCGTCGCCCGGGTCGGCGACGTCCGGGACGGTGTCCAGTACGCCGAGCACGCGGCGCCAGCCCGCGATCGCGTTCTGCGCCTCGTTCAGCACCTCGGTGGCCGTCTGCATCGGGCTGACGAACAGGGTGACCAGGAAGAGGAAGGCGACCAGCTCGCCGGCCGACACCTGCCCGGCGATGCCGAGCAGCGTGCCGGCGATGACGACCGCGGCCGTCGCCAGGGCCGCGACCAGCTCGCTGACGGGGAACGTCAGCGCGACCATCGCCTGCGCGCGGGTCTGCGCCGACCGGTACGCCTCCACGGTCTCGTCCACCCGGCGGCCGGTGCGCTCCTCGGAGGCGTACGCGCGGATCACCGGGGCGCCCACGACCGACTCGCCGACCGCGGCCAGCAGGTCGCCCATGCGCTCGCGCACCCGGAAGTAGGCCGCCGACAGGATCCGCTGGAAGCGGCGCAGCGCGAACGCCAGCGGCAGGAACGCCACCCAGACGAGGAGGGCCAGCTGCCACGAGTAGACGACCATCAGCACGCTCGCCACGAACAGCTGGCCGATCGACACGATGAACATCAGCCCGCCGGACTGCATGAACTGGCTGATCTGGTCGACGTCGCTCGTCACCCGCGACACCAGGGCGCCCCGCCGCTCCCCGCTCTGGGTGAGCATCGACAGGTCGTGGACGTGCCGGAACGCCTTCACCCGCAGCCCCGCGAGGCCGCCCTCGGACGTCTTGTAGAGCCGCACGTTCATCAGGTACGCGCACACCGCCGTCACCAGCACGGCCACCGCGCACAGCAGCACCGCCGTCCGGATGAAGGCGATGTCGGGGCCGCCCGGGCGGCCGACGCCCTTGTCGATCGTCTGCTGGACGGCGATGGGCACCACCACGCGTCCCGCCGTGGACACCAGCGCCAGCGCGATCGTCCCGGCGAGGCCCGCGCGGAACTCGGGGCTCAGCCGCAGCCCCCGCCTGAGGGTGCTGATCGCGCCTTCCGCGGCCGATGAGCCGTCCAGGCCCGGGGCGTCCGGTCCCGCGGTGTTCAGGATCGTCATGCCAGGGCCTCCTCGCCGCCTTCGACCGCCTCCTGCTCCGCCTCGGCCCGCTCGTAGGCGGTGACGAGGTTGCGGTAGCCCTCCGAGCTCTCCAGCAGCTCGGCGTGCGAGCCGCGCGCGGCGACGCGGCCGTGCTCCATGTACACGACCTCGTCGGCCAGCGCGATCGTGGCCTTGCGGTAGGCGACGACCACGACGGTCGCGCCGCCCGCCGCGTCCGACCGCGCCTCCCGCAGGCCCTGCAGGATGCGCGCCTCCACCTGCGGGTCGACGCTGGACGTCGCGTCGTCCAGGACGAGCAGCCGCGGCCGCCGCACCAGCGCGCGGGCCAGCGCGAGCCGCTGCCGCTGCCCGCCGGACAGCGTCGCGCCGCGCTCGCCCACCCTCGTGTCGAGGCCGTCGGCGAGGGCCGCGACGAACCCCTCCGCCTGGGCCAGGCGCAGCGCCTCCCAGACGCGCTCGTCCGGCACGTCGAGGCCGAGCGTGACGTTGCCGCGCACGGTGTCGTCGAACAGGAACGTCTGCTGCGGGACGAGCGCCGCCGTCGCCGCGACGCCGCCGCGCCGGACGTCCCGCAGGTCGACGCCGTCCAGCAGGACCGACCCGTCCGCCGGGTCGACCAGCCGGACCAGCAGCGAGGTCAGCGTCGACTTGCCGGAACCGGTCGGGCCCACCACCGCGATCGTCCGGCCGGGGGACGCCGCGAACGACACGTCGTGCAGCACGCGGTGCCCTCCGCCGCCGTCCGCGCCGTGACGGTCCGCGCCGCGACCGTCCGCGCCGTCTCCGGTCCCGTCCGTCTCGTAGGCGAACCGGATCTCGCGGACCTCCAGGCCGGCCGCCCCGCCGGAGCCGTCCAGCGCGCCGTCCCCGTACGGCAGGGAGCCGCTCGCGTCCAGCACCCCGCGGACCCGCCGCCACCCGACGACGCTGCGCGGCACCTCGCCGAGCACCCAGCCGAGCGCCCTGATCGGCCACGACAGCAGCGTGAACAGGTACGCGACGTTCACCAGGTCGCCCGGCGACATCGCCCCCGCCTCCAGCCGCAGCGACCCGATCAGCAGGACGGCGAGCACGCCGAGGTTCGGCAGCGCCTCCAGCACCGGGTCGAACAGCCCGCGGATCCGGCCCACCGCGACGTTGGCGTCCCGCAGCGCCTCCGCCCGCTCCCGGAACCGGCGCGTCTCGGCCGCCTCCCGGCCGAGGGTCTTGACCACCAGGCCGCCCTCGAAGCTCTCGTGCGCCACCTCGCTGACCTCCGCGCGCAGCTGCTGCGCGCGGGTCGCGACCGGCGACAGCCGCCGCTGGTACGCCACGTTGATCAGCGCGACGGCGGGGAAGACCAGGAAGCCGACCGCGGCCACCACCACGTCCGTCACCAGGATCGACACGGCCGAGATGATCAGCATGAACACCACGCCGACCGCCATCGGCAGCGGCGCGATCGGCGCCCACACCGCCTCCACGTCCGCGTTGGCGTTGGACAGCAGCTGCCCGGTCGGGTGCCGGTGGTGCCACGCCAGCGGCAGCCGAAGGTACTGCCGGGTCACCGCGCGGCGGTAGGTCGCCTGCATCCGGTACTGCATGAGGCCCGCGTAGAACCGGCGGCCCGCGACGCCGAGGGCCTTCAGCACCGCCACCGCCATGATCAGGGCGGCGGCCCCGGCCAGCGCCCCGGCCGTCGTGCGCCCCGACGCGAACGCCGGCAGCACGACCCGCTCCGCCGCCCAGCCGAGGACCTTCGCCGTCGCCACGGTCATCGCCGCGTACAGCGCGCTCGCCAGCACCGACACCGTGAACACGCGCGGCTCCGCCTTGACCGCGACCCACAGCACGCCCATCCCCTCCCTGAGGACGTGGGGGCTGACGCGTCTGGACGCAGGTGGCACGGCGACTCCTCGGTCACGGCTCGGTCGGCACGAGGCCCGGGACATGCCACCGCGGCCGCGGTGCGGGGGTCTGCGGGCCCGAACATTGCCTACCATCCCGCTCCGTCCCTTATTCCCGGCCCGTCCCGCTGCGCCCTACGATCGGACGATGAGCACCTCCGAGGACGGCCCCGCCGAACCGGGCCCGGTCCGCCGCGAGCGGCTGCTGCTCGCCGACGCGCTGGCGGAGGCGGGGCCGGACGCGGCCACGAAGTGCGCCGGCTGGGACGCCCGCGACCTGGCCGCGCATCTGGTGGTGCGGGAGAACCGCCCCGACACCGCCCCCGGAATACTGCTGCCCCCGCTGTCCTTCTACACCGAGCGCGTCCGCCGCCGCACCGCGCGCGGCGTCCCGTTCGAGCGGCTGGTGGAACGGTTTCGGGACGGACCCGCGAAGTTCTCCCTGTACGCGCTTCCGAAGGTCGACGAAATCGCGAACGGTGTCGAGTTCTTTGTGCACCATGAGGACGTGCTGCGCGCGCGTCCCGACTGGGAGCGGCGGGAGATCTCGCCGGAACTCGAGGAAGTGCTCTGGCGGCGGATAAAAATTGCCCGCTTTGTCCTAAGAAAAGTTCACGTCGAGGTAACGCTGGTGCAACCGGACGGCCGGAGCCTGCGGGTGGCCGGCCGCGGCCGGGACGCGCGCGGCGGCGCCCGCGGCGCCGTCCGCGTGCACGGCCCGGTCGGCGAACTGGTCCTGTGGGCGCTGGGCCGCCGGGACGTCGCGGACGTCCGGCTCACCGGGGCCACGGACGCTGTCAAGAGCCTGACCGAGACCGGTTGGAGTCTTTAACGGCCAGGTAACGGCACGGTTCGCCGAGAGGAGAATCGCGTGCCTTGCGGCTCCTCCGCTTTACGCGGAACCGGTGATACTGTGGGTCGGTCGGTTGCAGTCGTGGTTCTCGATCGTGCAGACGCCCGCGGACTGATGGCAGCGGGCGTTTTGGCTTTTCCGGGACCGTACCGGGGGCGAGAGCGTTCCGCAGCGACCGCACGGGCCCGCGAGGTGTGGGCCCAGGTTTTGCCGCAAGGAGAAAGACATGCCCCAGCAGGGCACCGTGAAGTGGTTCAACGCCGAGAAGGGCTTCGGATTCATCGCCGTGGACGGCGGCGGCCCGGACGTCTTCGTGCACTACTCGGCTATCCAGACCTCCGGATACCGCACGCTGGACGAGAACCAGCGCGTCCAGTTCGAGGTGACGCAGGGTAACCGGGGTCCGCAGGCCGACCAGGTCGTCCCCCTGTAACACCCGCAGTCGTACGTCTGGGCCCGTTCCCTCCGCCGGGAGCGGGCCCTTTCGTTCGCCGGGCCTCCGCTCCGGGGACCGCGTTCACGGGCCGCGTTCGGGGGGCGGGCCGCGGCGCAATAAACTGCGGGTCATGTCCGCACGCCCGTCCAACCTGGACCCGAAGATCGCCGATCGGCTGAAGCGCGACCCGAACGGCCTCGTGCCCGCCATCGCCCAGCAGTACGACACCGGCGAGGTGCTCATGCTCGGCTGGATGGACGACGAGGCCCTGCACCGCACCCTCACCACCGGCCGCTGCACCTACTGGTCGCGCAGCCGGCAGGAGTACTGGGTGAAGGGCGAGAGCTCCGGCCACCAGCAGTGGGTCAAGTCGGTCGCGCTGGACTGCGACGCCGACGCCGTCCTGGTGAAGGTCGACCAGGTCGGCGGCGCCTGCCACACCGGCGACCGCACCTGCTGGGACGCCGACGTCCTCGACGCCGTCGTCGGGGAGCGGCCCGAGCAGAGCGCATGACGCCCGGGCGCGAACGCGGCCTGGCGGCGCTGCTGTGCGCCGCCGGCGCCGGTCTCGCCCTGCTCGCCGCCGGCCGCCCCTGGGCCACCGTCGAGGCCCGGCACGCCATCACCCCGTTCACCCGGACGCTCACCGGCGGCGACCTCGGCGGCGCCGCGGGCGCCCTCGGCTGGGCGGGCCTCGCCGGCCTCGCCGCGCTGTTCGCCGCCCGCGGCCGCGTCCGCGCCGCCGTCGGCGTCCTCATCGCCCTGTTCGGGGCCGGGATCGCCTACGCGTCCGCGGCCGCCGTCCGGCGCTCCAACGTCCTGTCCGCCGCCGGCGACAAGAGCACCCTGCTCAGGCTCGGCGCCGACCCCGCCCTGCACGTGAACCCGTGGTGGACGGTCTCGGTGGCCGGCGGCGTCCTGCTCGTCGCCGCCGGCCTCGTCACGGCCGTGCGCGGTGCCCGCTGGCCCGGGATGTCGTCCCGCTACGAGCGCGCGGGCGCCCGCCCGCCCGCGGCGGAGGCCGAGTCCGGCGACCCGTCGGCGATGTGGCGGTCCCTCGACCGCGGCGAGGACCCCACCGCGCAGCGGAACGGCCGGCCGTGACCGCCGACGGTGGCGGCGTCGTGCTCGTGGTCGAGCACGACCCCGCAGTCGCCGAACTGCAGCGCCGCTACCTCGCCCGGGAGGGCTTCGACGTCGAGATCGTGGCCGACCCCGCCCGCGCGCCCGCCGCCGCCGAGCGCGCCCGGCCCGACGCCGTCGTCCTCGACCTGTCCACCGCCGCGCTGCCCGCCGACCTGTACCGGCGGGTCGCCGACGCCGCCCGCCCGGCGCCCGTCGTCGCCGTCACCGGCCCCCTCGACCCGCTCGCCGCCCGCTCGCTCGGCGACCACCGCGTCGAGCGCCCCTTCGGCCCCCGCGTCCTCGTCGCCGCCGTCGCCGAGGCGCTCCGCCGCGGCGCCCCCGCCGAGCCGCCCCCGGTGCCGCTGCGGGCCGGGCCGATCGCCCTCGACCCGCGCGACCGGACCGCCGTCGCCGGCGACCGCCGCGTCGCCCTCACCGTCACCGAGTTCGACCTCCTCGAATTCCTCATGGCCAACCCCGGCCGCGTCTTCACCCGCGAGCAGCTCCTCGACGCCGCCTGGGGCCCCGGCGCGGGCGCCGGCAGCCGCACCGTGGACGTCCACGTGGCCCAGCTCCGCGCCAAGCTCGGCGAGGGCACCCCCATCAGGACGGTCAGGGGCATCGGCTACGTCCTCGACGGGTGAGGGCCCCGGGCCGCCCGCCGCCGCACCGCCTATCGTGGACGGTGTGACCCGGGTATCCGTCCCCTCGCACGAGCACGCGCCCCGGACCGCGCCGCGCGGCGGGGTGCGCGCGCTGCTGCCGCAGGCGGCGGTGCTCGGCGGCGCCGCCGCCGGCGCCCTGATCGTGGCCCTCCGGGGCGACCCGAACGAGGCGGGGCACTATCCCGGCTGCCCGTTCCTGGCGCTGACCGGGTACTACTGCCCCGGCTGCGGGGCGACGCGGCTGGTCTACGCGCTGACGCACGGCGACGCGGGCACCGCGTTCGGGCTCAACCCGCTGCTGTTCGCCCTGCTGCCCGTCCTCGGCTACCTCTACGCGCGGTGGACGGTCGCGGCCGCGCGGGGCCTGCCGATGCGCACGGCCCTCTTCAAGCCGCCCGTCGTCTACGCGTTCCTCGGCCTCGTCATCGTCTACTGGATCGTGCGCAACCTGCCGTTCGCGCACGCCCTGGCCCCCTGACCTGCGCGAGGCGTCGGACAGGGCCTCCCGGGTGGGTGCCGCGCGACGGGAGGCGGCTACGATCGGTGCACGGAACGACCTGAAATAGGGGGCCTGCGACCTTGAGCGTTTTGGACGAGATCATCGAAGGCGTCCGGGCCGATCTCGCCGACAGGCAGCGCGAGGTCCCGCTCGACGCGGTCAAGGAGAAGGCGGCCCGGGCCCCGGCCCCGCGGGACGCGCTCGCCGCGCTGCGCGGCCCTGGCGTGTCGGTCATCGCCGAGGTCAAGCGCAGCAGCCCGTCCAAGGGCGCGCTCGCCGCGATCGCCGACCCCGCCGCGCTCGCCCGCGACTACGAGGCCGGCGGCGCCAAGGTCATCAGCGTGCTGACCGAGCGGCGCCGGTTCGGCGGCAGCCTCCAGGACCTCGCCGACGTCCGCGCCAACGTCGACGTCTCCATCCTGCGCAAGGACTTCATCGTCACCTCCTACCAGCTGTGGGAGGCGCGCGCCGCGGGCGCCGACATGGTGCTGCTGATCGTCGCGGCGCTGGAGCAGGCCGCCCTGGTGTCGCTGGTGGAGCGGGCCGAGTCCATCGGGCTGCTGCCGCTCGTCGAGGCGCACACCGAGGAGGAGGCGGCCCGCGCCGTCGAGGCCGGCGCCAGGGTCGTCGGCGTGAACGCCCGCGACCTGCGCACCCTCAAGGTCGACCGCGGGGTGTTCGCCCGGGTCGCGCCGACCATCCCCAAGGACGTCGTGAAGATCGCCGAGTCCGGGGTGCGGGGCCCGCACGACCTGCTCGCCTACGCCTCCAGCGGCGCCGACGCGGTCCTGGTGGGGGAGAGCCTCGTCATCGGCCGGGACCCGCGCGCCGCCGTCGCCGACCTCGTCGCCGCCGGCGCCCACCCGGCGCTCCGGCAGAGCGGCTGAGCCCGCCGCCCGCGCGGGTGCGCGGGGACCGGGTGCGCGGGGACCGGGTGCGCGGGGACCGGGTGCGCGAGGGCCGGGTGCGCGAGGACCGCGCCCACACGGAAACGCCTACTGGATAGGGTGGGGGCATGCAGGTCGAACCGCTCCGGGAGCGATGGCGGGGCTAGTCCAGGCCCCCGACGACCCCATCCACTTCTCCCACGACAGGACGCGTTTTCCCATGACCACGGACACCGCCGCGCGCGGTGCTGAAGCCGTACCCGACGCCGCCGGCCGCTTCGGCCGCTTCGGCGGCCGGTTCGCCCCCGAGGCGCTGATGGCCGCGCTGGACGAGCTGACCCGCGAGTTCGAGGCCGCCAAGAGCGACCCCGCCTTCACCGGGGAGCTGGACGACCTCCTCGCGAACTACGCCGGCCGCCCCAGCCTGCTGACCGAGGCGAAGCGCTTCGCCGAGCACGCGGGCGGCGCCCGGGTGCTGCTCAAGCGCGAGGACCTCAACCACACCGGCTCGCACAAGATCAACAACGTGCTGGGCCAGGCGCTGCTCACCCGCCGGATGGGCAAGTCCCGGATCATCGCCGAGACCGGCGCCGGGCAGCACGGCGTCGCCACCGCCACCGCCGCCGCCCTCCTCGGCCTCACCTGCACCGTCTACATGGGCGAGGTCGACACCGAGCGGCAGGCCCTCAACGTCGCCCGGATGCGGATGCTCGGCGCCGAGGTCGTCCCGGTGAAGAACGGCAGCCGCACCCTCAAGGACGCCTGCAACGAGGCGTTCCGCGACTGGGTCGCCACCGTCGACGACACCCACTACTGCATCGGGTCCGTCATGGGCCCGCACCCGTTCCCGATGATGGTCCGCGACTTCCAGCGCGTGATCGGCGTCGAGGCGCGGCGGCAGTGCCTCGACGCGACGGGCGCCCTGCCGGACGCGGTCGTCGCCTGCGTCGGCGGCGGCTCCAACGCGATCGGCATCTTCCACGCCTTCGTCCCGGACGAGTCCGTCCGGCTGTACGGGTTCGAGGCGGGCGGCGACGGCGTCGCGTCCGGCAGGCACGCCGCGACCCTCGTCGGCGGCTCCCTCGGCGTCATCCACGGCATGCGGACGTACCTGCTGCAGGACGACGACGGCCAGACGCTCGAGACCCACTCGATCTCCGCCGGCCTCGACTACCCCGGCGTCGGCCCCGAGCACTCGTGGCTGCACGACACCGGCCGCGCCGAGTACCGCGAGATCACCGACGCGGAGGCGATGGACGCGTTCGCGCTGCTGTGCCGCACCGAGGGGATCATCCCCGCCATCGAGTCGGCGCACGCGCTCGCCGGCGCGCTCAAGGTCGGCAAGGAGCTGGGCCCGGACGCCACCGTCGTGGTGTGCCTGTCCGGGCGCGGAGACAAGGACATGCACACGGCCGCGACCTTCTTCGGCCTGATGCCGGAAGGAGAGGGCGAGTGAGCGTCCGGTCCGTCTTCGAGAAGGCCGAGACCGAGGGGCGCGCCGCGCTCGTCGGCTACCTGCCCGTCGGGTTCCCGACCGTCGACGGCGCGGTCGAGGTCGCCAGGACCATGGTCGACGCGGGCTGCGACGCCATCGAGCTCGGCCTGCCGTACACCGACCCGATGATCGACGGCCCCGTCATCCAGGACGCCGTCCACCAGGCCCTCGCCGGCGGCGCCCGCGTCGCCGACGTGTTCCGGACGGTCGAGGCCGTCGCCGCCGCCGGCGCACCGGTCCTCGTCATGACGTACTGGAACCCCGTCGACCACTACGGCGTCGGCCGGTTCGCCCGCGACCTGGCGTCCGCCGGCGGCCGCGGGCTGATCACCCCGGACCTCACGCCCGAGGAGGGCGGCGACTGGCTGGAGGCGTCCGACGAGCACGGCCTCGACCGGGTGTTCCTCGTCGCGCTCAGCTCCACCGACGAGCGCATCGAGACGATCACCGGCGTGTGCCGCGGGTTCGTGTACGCGGCGTCGCTGATGGGCGTCACCGGCGCCCGCTCCGCCGTCGACACCGGCGCCCCGCGGCTGGTCGAGCGGACCCGCGCGGTCATCGACAAGGCCGGGACCGGGCTGCCGGTCGGCCTCGGCCTCGGCGTCGGCACGGGCGCGCAGGCCGCCGAGGTCGCCGGGTTCGCCGACGGCGTGATCGTCGGGTCGGCGTTCGTCCGCCGCGTCCTGGAGGCCCCCGACCTCGGCGCGGGCCTGGCCGCGGTCCGGTCGTTCACCGAGGAGCTCGCGGCGGGCGTCCGCGCCGGCCGCTGACCGCTCCGGAACACGCCCGCGCAGCACGCCCGGACACGCCCGCGCGGAACGCGGAGAACCCGTTTCCGCGCGGGCCGCGCCGTGCTCCGGGAACTCCGCGCGGCCGCCGCCGAGTTGTTGCTTGTGGTACCGCCCCTCTCCCGTAGGGTGTGTTCGCCGGAGGAGGCGGTCCCGGAAGGAACGCGATGACGCAAGAGATGACGGCGAAGGGCCGGGCCAAGACGGCGCCGCCGCCGCTGCCGCCCGCATGGTTCCAGGTCGCGGCGTGGCTGCTGACGCTGGCCGGGCTCGGCATCTCGGTCTACCTGACGATCACCCACTACGACGAGGGCGCGCTGGTGTGCTCGGCGACCTCGACGATCGACTGCCACGCGGTCACGACGAGCGAGTACTCCACCCTGCTCGGCATCCCGATGCCGCTGCTCGGCCTGGCGTTCTTCGCCGGGTTCGCCGCGCTGCTGACGCCGTGGGCGCTGCGCTCGGCGCGGCCTCCGCTGCGCTGGGCGCGCGTCGCGGGCGTCTCGGTGGGCGTGCTCATGGTCGTCTACCTCGTCACCGTCGAGCTGGCGATCCTGCACAAGATCTGCCTGTGGTGCACCGGGGTGCACGCCGTCACCGTCGCGCTGTTCCTGATAGTCCTGATCGACGAATTCCGGCGGATCGGTCAGGTCGACTAATCTCGCCGTTACCGC
Organism: Actinomadura sp.; assembly: GCF_044508335.1. Lineage (NCBI taxonomy): Bacteria > Bacillati > Actinomycetota > Actinomycetes > Streptosporangiales > Thermomonosporaceae > Actinomadura > Actinomadura sp. Next base: position 7,302 of record NZ_JBIQHY010000058.1, on the reverse strand, counting down.
GCCGCACGGTGGCGGCGCCCGGGTCCGCACGCACGAGGAGAACCAATGAGCAAGGCCGCACGAGAGCGGTCCGCGAGGGAGCGCCTGGCCGCCGAACGCAAGCGGCAGGCGGCGCGGGAGAAGCAGCGGCGGCTGCTCGCCATCGTCCTCGGATCGGTGGTGGCGGTGGCGGTGATCGTGGTCGCGACCGTCCTCGTCATCGACCAGAAGAACAAGAACGGCCGCGCCGAGCCGCACAAGGGCGCGCTCGCCCCGCTCAGCCGGCAGGACGACGGCTCGATCGTGATGGCCAAGGCCGGGGTGACCAAGCCGGAGCTGGAGATCTTCGAGGACTTCCAGTGCCCCATCTGCAAGCAGTTCGAGGCGTCCACCGGCGAGACGGTCGAGAAGCTCGCGCTCGAAGGCAAGGTCAAGGTCGTCTACCGGCCGTTCCACCTGTTCGGGCAGCAGAAGGACCCCATCCGGATCAACTCGCTGCGCTCGGCGGAGGCGGCGCTCTGCGTCCCGGCCGACAAGTGGATCTCCTACCACGACGCGCTCTTCAAGTTCCAGCCCGCCGAGGGCGAGAAGGGCTTCTCGCCCGACGACCTCGTCAAGTGGGGCAAGGACGTCGGCGTCACCGACCCGAACTTCGAGAAGTGCGTCCGGGACGAGCAGAAGAAGTCCCAGGTCGACGCGATGACCAAGTACGCGCTGCAGGACCGCGGCGTGGACGGCACGCCCACCGTCTTCCTGAACGGCCAGAAGCTCGATTCCGGCCAGTTCATGAACCCGGCGGGGCTGCGCGCGGCCATCGAGGCCGCCGGCGCGGCCGGGAAGTGACGGCGTCCCCCGGCGCTTCCTGACGACCTCCCCCGGCCGCCGCCGCTACGCTCTTCGTAGCGAACGCATCACGCAGGGTGGCGATCGGGGGATCGATGAGCGAGCAGGGCAGTGGACCGTCCGCGCGCAGGCGCCTCGCGGACGAACGGGCACGGGCGGCGGCCCGGGGCCGCCGGCGGCGCGCGCTGCTGGTGGTCCTCGGCGCCGTCGCCGTGGCGGGCGCCGCGGTCGCGGCCGTCGTCGTGCTGGTGTCGCGGAACGGGGGCGGCGGGCCCGCGGTCGGCGACTACAAGGGCGCGCTCGCGCCCGCGGCCCGGCAGGGCGACGGATCGGTCGCCATGGCGCAGCCGGGGGTGAAGGCGCCCGTCCTCGACGTCTGGGAGGACTTCCAGTGCCCCGCGTGCAAGGCGATGGAGGCGCGGCTCGGCGGGACGATGAAGCGGCTCGCCGCGGAGGGGAAGGTCAAGGTCGTCTACCGGCCGTTCCAGCTGTTCCAGCAGGAGCCGCTCATGTCGAACTCGCGGCGGGCCGCGAACGCCGCCGCCTGCATGCCCGCCGGGCACTGGGTGAAGTACCACGACCGGCTCTACGCCGAGCAGCCCGAGGAGGGCCGGAAGGGGTTCGCCCCGCAGGACCTCATCGCCTGGGCCGCCGACCTCGGGGTGACCGACCCGTCCTTCGCCGCCTGCGTCAACGGCGAGCAGAAGATGAAGACCGTCGACCAGGCGAGCGCCCTGGCGGGGAGGTCCGGCGTCGACGCCACCCCGTACCTGGCGCTGAACGGCAGGAAGGTCGGCGACGACGTCCTCGGCTCGCCCAAGGAGCTGGAGAACGCCGTCGCGAGGGCCGCCGGGAGCGCGCCCGCCTCCGGCGGCGCCCGGCACGGCGGCGCCCGCTCCGGCGGCACGGCGGCCGGAGCGCAATGAACGAGAGGGCGCGCACCGCGTCCGGGAGGCGGTAACGTCAACGGTCATGCACCAGCTCGCCTACATCCCGAGTCCCTCGCAGGGCGTCTGGCATCTCGGGCCCGTCCCGGTCCGCGCCTACGCCATCATGATCATCCTCGGCATCGTCGCCGCGGTCTGGCTGGGCGAGCGGCGCTGGGCCGCCAAGGGCGGCGCCCCGGGCGTGATCGTCGACGTGGCCGTGTGGGCGGTGCCGTTCGGCCTGGTCGGCGGGCGGCTCTACCACGTGATCACCGACTACCAGCGCTACTTCGGGGAGAACGGCGAGCCGCTGCGGGCGCTGGAGATCTGGAAGGGCGGCCTCGGCATCTGGGGCGCGATCGCGCTCGGCGCGCTCGGCGCGTACATCGGCTGCCGGCGGCGGGGCATCTCGATCCTGGCGCTCGCCGACGCGGTCGCGCCCGGCATCGCCCTCGCGCAGGCGATCGGCCGCTGGGGCAACTACTGGAACCAGGAGCTGTACGGCCGCCCGCTGGACGCCTTCTGGGCCCTGAAGATCGACGAGAACCACCGGCCGATGCTGGACGGCGGGCCCGCCCTCGACCCCAAGTACGCCGACGTCGCGACCTACCACCCGACGTTCCTGTACGAGTCGCTGTGGTGCGTCGGCGTCGCGGTCCTGGTCATCTGGGCCGACCGCCGCTACAAGCTCACGCACGGCCGCGCGTTCGCCCTCTACGTCGCCGCCTACACGGTCGGGCGCGGCTGGATCGAGGCGCTGCGCATCGACGACGCCCACCACGTCCTCGGGCTGCGGCTGAACGACTGGACGTCGATCATCCTGTTCCTCGGCGCGGTCGCCTACCTGTACCTGAACCGGGGCCGCAGCGGCCCGGAGAACGTCGGCGGCCCGACCGCCGCCGCCGCGCCCGGCGGCACCGCGGCCGCCCCGGCCGCCGGGGACGAGCCGGAGACCGGGCCCGAAGCCGGGACCGACGCGAAGGCCGCAGCCGAGGCCGGGACGGAGTCCGGTGCCGAGACGGACTCGAAGGCCGGCGAGCCCGCGGACGAGCCGGACGCCGCCGGTGAACCGGAGGGGGGCTCCGGCGCGGCCGGCGCGGCGGAGGACGCCCGGGACGCCGAGCCGAAGCCCGAGACTGCGGCCGACGAGCAGACCGACGAGCAGGCCGACGAGCAGCCTGACGAGCAGCCCGACGCCGAGTCCGATGCCGAGTCCGATGCCGAGTCCGATGCCGAGGCGGTGGCCGGCGAGGCGCCCGGCGCGGTGGACGCCGAGGGCGACGGCGCCGCCGACCCCCGCCGGGCGACGAAGGGGGAACCCGTCGCGGACGGGAAGTAGGAGACGGCGACGGGTGTCGGACGCAGGCTCAGATGACCGGTGAGAAGAAGCCCCGGGCGGTCCCGGAGCGCCACCACCAGCACCGCGACGTCACCGGGGGCTGGCTGCGGCCCGCGGTGTTCGGCGCGATGGACGGGCTCGTCTCCAACTTCGCGCTGATCGCGGGCGTCGCGGGCGGGCAGGCCGGGCAGAAGGTGGTCCTGCTGGCCGGGCTCGCCGGCCTGGCGGCGGGCGCGTTCTCGATGGCGGCGGGGGAGTACATCTCGGTCGCCTCCCAGTCGGAGCTGGCGGAGGCGGAGATCGAGGTGGAGCGGCTGGAGCTGGCCCGCCACCCGGCCGCCGAGGAGCGCGAGCTGGCCGAGGTGTTCGAGGCCCGCGGCGTGGACGCCGAGACGGCCGCCGAGGTCGCCCGGCAGCTGTCCCGGGACCCCGACGAGGCCCTGGAGGTGCACACCAGGGAGGAGCTCGGCGTGACGCCGGGCGACCTGCCCTCGCCGGTGCTGGCGGCGGGCTCGTCGTTCCTGTCGTTCGCGGTCGGCGCGGTCCTGCCCGTGCTGCCCTACCTGCTGGGCGCCGCGTCGCTGTGGCCGGCCGCGATCGTCGCGGCCCTCGGCCTGTTCTCCGCCGGGGCGCTGGTCTCGCGGATCACCACCAGGCCGTGGTGGTTCGGCGGGGCGCGGCAGCTGCTGTTCGGCGCCGCCGCCGCGGGCGTCACCTACGCCGTCGGCGCGCTGATCGGCACCAACGGCCTGTAGGGCCAAGGAATCTGGACGAAAAGCCCTTTTGGGCGCGCGGCGACCACCCGGCCCGCTAAGCTCCGGGGCGTGATCGAGGCTCGTGACTCAGGTTCCGCCCAGACCGCGCAGCAGGGCCGCGGGCGTGACTTCTGGCCGGAGGACAAGCCCGGCCGCAAGCTCCCCGACCCGAAGCTGCTGTTCGGCGCCGCCGCCGCGATCGTCGCGGTGATCGTCGCCGTGGCGGCCGTGCTCCTGCTCACCGGCGGAGGCGACGAGAAGGCGGCGAAGACGGCGGTGCCGACCGCGTACACGCCGGACTACCTCGGCGAGGGCTTCCGCCAGATCGCGTCCCGGTCCGCCGACGCCCGCGCGATCACCGAGGGCGAGGCGTTCTCCGCCAAGGACCTCAAGACCGACAAGTACGCGTTCAAGCTGGCCGCGTCCAAGCTGGCGAACGACTGCAAGGCCGGGACCTGGGGCGGCCGCCTGCAGGCCGACCTCGCCAAGTACCAGTGCACCCAGCTCGTCCGCGCCGCCTACGTGAGCGCCGACAAGAAGCACGTCGGCCAGTTCGTCGTGCTGAACATGGCGACCGAGGACGGCGTCAAGCAGATCCTGCGCGACCTCGACCCGGCGACCGGCGCGGGCTGGGTGACGCCGCTGAACGCGCCGGACGCGCCCGCCTTCGGGCAGGGGTTCAGCGCCGCCTACGCCAAGACCTACGGCCACTACGCCGTGATCACGTGGGTGGAGCGGGCCGGCGGGGCGCAGCCCGCCTCGCTCAACGAGATGATCGACGTGAGCCTCGTGATCGAGAACGCCGCCGACTTCCTCTACGGGCGGCTCGACCTGGCCTCCGGCGGGTGAGCGGGCAGTGACCGCGCCGCGCACGGACGCGCCACCGGCCGGCGGGCAGTAGTCTGCGCGCTCGTGGACCCCGATGAACCCCGCCGCGGCGGCCGCGGGAGAGCCCCGGTGAGCCGGCAGGGCCGCGGCCGGCCCGGCCCCCGCCGGACCCCGCCCGCCCGCGCCGGCGGCCCCCGCCGAGGAGCCCCGGCCCGCCGCCCCGCCCCGCCGAGGGAGCGGCCCGCGCCGCCGCCGCCCGCACGGCCGCACGGCGAGGCGCCCTACGGGGACGCGGCCTACGGCGAGGCTCCGTACGAGGGCGCGCCGTACGGGAGCGAGCCCTACGGGGACGGCCGGCACGGCGGCGAGGGGTACGGGGGAGCACCGTACGGCGAGGCGTACGGCGAGGCGTACGGCGAGGCGTACGGCGAGGCGTACGGCGCCGCGCCGCCCTCAGGTCCGCGCGGCGGGAAGCCGAAGAAGCCTCCGAAGGGCAGGAAGCCCGGCAGGACCGGCTCCGGCGCGGCGAACCCCGGCAAGGCCAAGGCCAAGGCCAAGAGCAAGGCCGATGGCAAGGCCAGGGGCAAGGCGGCGGGGGAGGCGCGCAGCGCGGCCGGGCCCGGGGCGAAGCTGTACTTCGGCGCGGCGGCCGTGCTGGCCGTGTTCGTGCTGATCGGGCTGGGCGCCGTGGTCGTGTTCCGCGGCGGGACCGGCACCGCGGCGGACCACGCGACGAACGCGAAGATCGGGACGCCGGCCGGGATCGGCCCGTCGCCGACCTCGTACTCCAGCTCCCCCTCGGCTCCCGCGTACGGCGGCATCACCGCGCGCAGCGCCGACTCCGCGCCGCTGACCGCCGACGAGGCGTTCCCCAAGGAGGCGGCGACGCTGTCCGTCCCCGGCGGGAAGGCCAAGGTGAAGCTGCGCGCCAAGCGGCTGGACGCCGACTGCGCCGCCGCCGTGTGGGGCGGGTCCGTGGGCGCCGAACTCGGCCGGGGCGGCTGCACCCAGGCGGCGCGGGCCATCTACTCCGACACGCGGAGCGGGTACGCGCTGGCGGTCGCGCTGTTCAACCTGAACACCGCGCAGGACGCGAACCGGTTCGTCGCGAGGCTGGAGCAGACGCTCGGCGCGGGCTTCGTCCTGCCGCTGGAGGCCCCCGAGCCGCTGGACGACTTCGGCCGCGGGTTCGGCATGGCGCGCGGCCTCGCCATGGGCCACTTCGCCGTGGTGTCCTGGGCGCAGCGGCTGGACGGCAAGGGCGACGCGACCGACGAGACGCTGCTGTCGCTGCTGATCGAGGGCGGCAAGTCCCCGGCGGTGCTCGGCCGCGCCGCCCGCGCGTCCGAATAGCGGCGGGGCGGCGGAAATATCCGGTAGATCACCGGCTTGTCACGGTAAACATCGCGTCACGGTGATGATGCTCACCGGGACCGGCGCCGGGCACCGCCCGGTGTACCCGTATCATTGGTCTAAACCACTTTGAGGTGACGCACCGTCCGATCGCCGAGGAGAAGTTTCGCGATCTGGTGCAGTCGGGCATGATCCCGGCAGTGATGTAATGTCATCTCACCGCAGCAGGGCCAACGTCGTCCCACGACTGCACTGACATCGAAGCAGTGACACGAAGAGACGACGGGAGGGTTGATGGCCTCGGCTGCCTTCACACCTGCTGCCCGCGCACAGGGCCGCCCCGACCCCCAGGGGCTGTACGACCCGGCCGGCGAGCACGACGCCTGCGGCGTCGGCATGGTCGCCGACATGCACGGCCGCAAGAGCCATGACATCGTCGAGAACGCCCTGACAGTGCTGAAGAACCTCGACCACCGGGGCGCGGTGGGCGCGGAGCCCGACGACGGCGACGGCGTCGGCATCCTCGTCCAGATCCCGGACGCGTTCTTCCGCGAGGTCTGCGACTTCCCGCTCCCCGGCGCCGGCGGCTACGCGGCCGGCATCGCGTTCCTCCCGGTGGACGGCGACGAGCGCGCCGCCGCGGTCGCCCACGTCGAGAAACTGTGCGTCGAGGAGGGCCTGACGGTCCTCGGGTGGCGCGAGCTCCCGCACGACCCGCGCTTCACGGGCCCGGCCGCGCGCCGCGTCATGCCGCACTTCGCGCAGCTGTTCGTCGCCCCCGCCGCCGGCGGCCCGCACGCGGGCAAGACCGGCCTGGAGCTGGACCGCGTCGTGTTCTGCATGCGCGAGCGCGCCGAGCAGGACGTCCGGGTGTACTTCCCGAGCCTGTCCAGCCGGACGATCGTCTACAAGGGGATGCTGACCACCCCGCAGCTGGAGCCGTTCTTCCCCGACCTGTCGGACCGCCGCTTCGCCAGCGCGATCGCCCTGGTGCACTCGCGGTTCTCGACCAACACGTTCCCGGCCTGGGAGCTGGCCCACCCGTACCGGTTCATCGCCCACAACGGCGAGATCAACACGGTGAAGGGCAACCGGAACTGGATGCGGGCCCGCGAGGCGCTGCTGGAGTCCGACCTGATCCCGGGCGACCTGTCCCGGATCTACCCGGTGATCGACATCGAGGCGTCCGACACCGCGTCGTTCGACGAGTGCCTGGAGCTGCTGCACCTCGGCGGCCGGTCGCTGCCGCACGCGGTGCTGATGATGATCCCGGAGGCGT
>NZ_JBIQHY010000057.1:30192-39291 GCF_044508335.1 Actinomadura sp. | reverse complement strand
GGCGGGGGCCTGCGGCCCCGCGACGGCGGGCGGCGCGGGGACCGGCGCGATGGCCAGCACGGTGGCCGGCAGGGTGGCCGGCAGGGGCGCCGGCGCGGTGGGCGCGGTGAGAAGGCGATGGTGCCGGAGGCCGAGTTCACCTCCTACTACGGCCTGCCCGTCCTGAACCCGCCGGTCTGGAAGGCCGCCGACGTCGCCGCGTACCTCTTCCTCGGCGGCCTGGCCGGCGCCGGGTCGACGATGGCCGCGGGCGCGCAGCTCACCGGGCGGCCCGCCGCCGCGCGGGCGCTGAAGATCTCCTCGCTGGCCGCCATCGCCGGATCGACGGCCGCGCTGATCCACGACCTCGGACGTCCCGCGCGCTTCTACAACATGCTGCGGGTGATGAAGCCGACCTCGCCGATGAGCATGGGCTCGTGGATCCTTGCCGCCTACGGGCCGGCCGCGGGCGGCGCCGCGGTCCTGGACGCCGCGGGCCGCTTCCCGCACCTGGGCGGGGCCGCGACCGCCGTCGCCGCCGCGCTCGGCCCCGCCGTCACCGTCTACACCGCCGTGCTGATCGCCGACACCGCGGTGCCCGCCTGGCATGAGGGGCGGGGCGAGCTGCCGTTCGTCTTCGCCGGTTCGGCGACGGCCGCCGCGGCCGGGATGGCGCTGGTCGCCGCGCCCGTCCGCGAGACGGGCCCGATGCGCACCGCGGCCGTGTCCGGCGCCGCCCTGGAGCTGGCGGCGGCCCGGCTGCTGGAGCGCCGAGCCGGACTGGCCGCCGAGCCGTACAAGAAGGGGAAGGCCGGCCGGTTCATGCGCGCGGGCGAGATCCTGTCGGCCGCGGGCACCGCCGGGAGCGTGCTGCTCGCGGGGCGCGGCCGCGCGGCGGCGGCGCTCAGCGGAGCGGCGCTCCTGGCGGGCTCGGCCTGCACGCGTTTCGGCATCTTCTACGCCGGGATCCAGTCGGCCGAGGACCCCAAGTACACCGTCGTCCCCCAGCGGGAACGCGTCGACGCGGGCGGTGCCAGGGCCACGACCTGAGCCCGCTCGCCGCCTCCGCCCCTCTTTCCTCGGCTTTCCGCTGTCGCCATTCCGCAAGTCACCTTTCTGCAAGTTGATTGAAATTTTGCGCAAGCTCTTGACGGGACTGCAAGAAGAGAGCATTCTCACGGTGCTCGCGGACGGCCGTCCCCCACCCCCTCCAGGCGCCCGCCAAGCGCCTCGTGTCAGGAGTTCGCCGCATGCAACGCGTTAGAAAGCCCCGCGCAAGGGTCCTCCGCCGCCGGTCCGTGCTCGCCGCCGCCGCGCTCGTCCTCGTCGGGCCGGCGCCCGCCGCCGCCCTGCTCCCCGACTCCTCCGCCCGCGCCGCCGTTTCCCTCAACGCCGGCGACGTCACCGCCAACCTGTGGGAATGGAACTGGCCGTCGGTCGCGGCGGCCTGCACCGACCACCTCGGGCCCGCGGGGTACGGGGCCGTCCAGGTCGCGCCGCCCGCCGAGTCGGTCAGCCTCGCCTCGACGAGCGACGGCGCGCACCCGTGGTGGGAGGTGTACCAGCCCGTCTCCTACGGCCTGACCAGCCGGCTCGGCACCCGCGCCCAGTTCGCCTCCATGGTCGCCGCCTGCCACGAGGCCGGGGTCCGCGTCTACGTGGACGCTGTCATCAACCACATGGCGGGCCACAACAACACGCTCAACACCACCTACGGCGGGTCGGCGTTCGATCCCGCCGGGTTCTCCTACCCCGCCGTCCCGTACGGCTACGGCGACTTCCACCACGCCGGCGACGGGTACTGCAACGACGACGACGCGGCCATTGACGACTGGAACAACACCTCCGAGGTGCAGAACTGCGAACTGGTGTCGCTGTCCGACCTCAAGACCCAGTCGAGCTACGTCCGAGGGAAGATCGCCGGATACCTCAACGACCTGCTCGGGCTCGGCGTGGACGGCTTCCGGATCGACGCCGCCAAGCACATCGCGCAAAGCGACTTCGCCGCCATCAAGGGCATGCTCCGCACCACGACCGCCGAAGGGAAGGCCCCCTACATCGCGCAGGAGGTCGTCCCGGGGGCGAGCACCGCCGAACTGAAGCCGTCGGCGTTCACCGGGAACGGCGACGTGCTCGGCTTCTCCTACGCGCAGGGCCTGAAGACGCAGTTCCAGAACGGCACGCTGTCGAACCTGTCGGGGATCCCGTCGTGGTCGCTGGACGCGGACGGCGCCCACACCTTCGCCATGATCACCAACCACGACACCGAGCGCGACGGGTCGACGCTCAGCTACAAGAACGGCGCCGACTACGTGCTGGCCAATTACTTCATGCTGGCCTACCCGTACGGCAGGCCGTCGGTGTTCGACGGCTTCACGTGGTCGTCCGCCGGGCAGTCGCCGCCCGCCGGCTCCGGCGGCCTCGTCACGGACGCGAACTGCTCGGCCGGCTGGCAGTGCGTCACCCAGTCGACCGGGATGAAGGGCATGGTCGGCTGGCACAACGCCACCGCGTCCGCCACGACGGTGTCCGACTTCACCGCCACGGCTAGCGGCGTCATCGGGTTCCACCGGGGCTCGAAGGGCTGGATCGGGCTGAACGACTCGTCCAGCGCGTCGACCGCGACCTACCGGACGGGACTCTCGGACGGCGTCTACTGCGACGTCATCACCGGCGGCCTCGGGGCGAGCGGATGCGCGGGCACCTCGGTGTCGGTGTCCGGCGGCAACGCGACCGTGACGATCCCCGCGCACGGCGCGGTCGCGATCCACGTGAACGCCCGGTCGGGCGCGACACCGACCTCGACGCCCACCTCGACCCCCACCACCGTCTCCGACACGTTCAACGTCTACGCCACCACGACCTGGGGGACGAGCGTCTACATCGTCGGCGACATCCCGGCGCTCGGCTCTTGGGATACGTCCAAGGCGATCAAGCTCTCCCCCGACCGCTACCCGACCTGGAGCGGGACGGTGACGCTGCCGGCCGGAACCAGGATCGAGTACAAGTACATCAAGAAGACCGACGCGGGTGCCGTGACATGGGAGAACGGCGCCAACCGCACCTACACCACGGGGACGTCCGGCCACACCGCGAACGACACCTGGAGATAGCCGCTCCCGATGAAGCAGGGCCGGCCTCACCGTGTGCGGAGGCCGGCCCTGCCATCAGGCCCTGCCATCAGGCCCTGCCATCAGGCCCTGCCATCAGGTCCTGCCATCAGGCCCTGCCATCAGGTCCTGCCCGCTCGCGCTACTCGTCGGCGGTCTGCTTCGCCGGGCGCCAGAACACCGCCAGCAGCAGCGCGGCGCCGAGACCACCGGCCGGCGCGGTGATCGCGAGGCCCGCCCAGCCGGACAGCTCGTCGGAGATCCCGAGCGCGCGGTCGAGCGACACGGCCCCGCCGCCCAGGGCGCCGAGCGCGCACGCCACCATGATGATCATCAGGACGTACTCGTAGCCCTGCCCCGGCCGGAAGATGAAGAAGCCGTTGCGCAGGTGCGCGGTGACGAACGCGACCGCCATCGTGCCGACCGCGCCGGCGGCGGCCAGCGGGGTGACCAGGCCGAGCAGCAGCAGGACGCCGGCGCCCAGTTCGGTGCCGGTCGCCATCAGCGCGTGCAGGCGGCCCGGCCGCAGCCCCATCGACTCGAACCAGCCTGCGGTCCCCGGGATCCGGCCGCCGCCCCACGCGTGGTTCCAGCCGTGCGCGAGCAGCGTGCCGCCGACCGACAACCGCAGCACCAGTGACGCGATATCGACGCCCACCGCCTCAACAGCCATTCACGCACCCTTTCCTGACGGACGTCCCGTTCCTGACGGACGTCCCCGCCAATGTACAAGGAAGGCCCGCCCGGGATCTCCAGCCGATCCGGTTTGCACCGACCTGACGGCCCCCTGGCCCACCGCCCCCGCCAGCCCGCGATCGCATGAATCGTCCGGCGTGGGGCACGTCACAGTCGTCAGGCTCCAGATCGCGTCACGCTGAGAGGCGCCCTGAGCGTCTACTTCATGGCGGCACCGGCGCGGAGGTCGAGGAGGCGGCATGGAAAGCGTGGCCAGACAGTACAACCTGACGATGCTGCACGCCGCGTACCAGGCGTTCCGCCGCGACGCGGCCCGGCTGGAGGCCGCGACCGGGCCCGAGGGGGCGGCGGTCGCGAACACCTGGTCCCTCTTCACCTCCTACTGGCGGATCCAGGACAACGCCGAGAAGCGCGCCCTGTGGACGGTGATGTACGCCAAGGACGCCGACGAGCAGGCGCCCGACCGCGATCTCGGCCGCGTCGGCGTCGTCCTCGACGCCCTCGCGGTGCGGACGCTGCGGGTCATCCCGCTGATCGACGGCGTGGACGCCGCCCTGGAGCACCGCGACCGCCGCTTGTTCTCCCGGTACGCGCGTGAGCTGCGCGCATCGCTGAACGCCCTCCTGGACTTCAAGGAGTCGAACGTCCTGCCGCTGATCCAGGAGACCCTGACGCCCTTCGAATGGGGCACCTTCGACGTGGAGTTCCGCCGCGAGCTGGGGTTCCGGGAGCTCGGCACCTTCCTGCCCTGGCTGCTCGACGGCGCCTCCGACTCCATCCGCCGCGCGGTGCTGCGGCTGATGCCGCCGCCGATCCGGCTCTGCTACCGGGTCACCTGGCGGCCGCGCTACCAGCGCCGCAGCCGCCTGGCCGCATCCGCCTGCTGAGCCCGGAGCACGGCCCGCCCGTGCGACAGGCCCGTGCGACAGGCCCGCGCGACAGGCCCGTGCGACAGGCCCGTGCGACAGGCCCGCGCGTCAGGCCCGCGCGTCAGGCCGTGTGACAGGCCGTGTGACAGGGCGCACATCTCCAAGTGTCACATTCGCCCGTCCTTTGCCGTCTTATGCGCAGAAGTACGACGGAGGGATGGTGACGATGGCGGGGACGATGCCGCGGACGCGAGGCGGGGCGGTCGACGCCACGGCGCGGGCGCTGGACGATCGGTTCGGCACCGCCGGTTTCGCCCGCAAGGCGCTGCGCAAGGCATTCCCGGACCAGTGGACCTTCCTGCTCGGCGAGATCGCGATGTACTCGTTCGTGATCATCCTGCTGACCGGGGTGTACCTGACGCTGTTCTTCAAGCCGAGCATGCAGGAGGTCGTCTACAACGGCTCCTACACGAAGCTGAAGGGCGTCGAGATGAGCGAGGCGTACGCCTCCACGCTCAAGATCAGCTTCGATGTGCGGGGCGGGCTGCTGGTCCGGCAGATGCACCACTGGGCGACGCTGATCTTCATGGCGGCGATCCTCGTGCACATGCTGCGGAACTTCTTCAGCGGGGCGTTCCGCAAGCCGCGCGAGCTGAACTGGCTGATCGGCGTCGCCATGCTCGTGCTCGTCATGCTGAACGGGCTGTTCGGCTACTCGCTGCCGGACGACCTGCTGTCGGGCACGGGCATCCGCATCCTGGAGGGCGCCCTCGCGGCGATCCCGCTGGTCGGCTCGTACGCGGTGATGTTCCTGTTCGGCGGGGAGTATCCGGGGACCGACATCATCCCGCGCCTGTACGTCATCCACGTGCTGCTGATCCCCGGGATCCTCGCGGCGCTCATCCCGCTGCACGCGATCGTGCTGACCTGGCGGCAGACGCACACCCAGTTCCCCGGCAAGGGCAGCACCAACACGACGGTCCGCGGCTACCCGTTCTTCCCGGTGTTCATCGCCAAGACCACGGCGTTCTTCCTGTGGCTGCTGGGCGTCACCACGCTGCTGGCCGCGTTCGTCCAGATCAACCCGGTGTGGCTGTTCGGCCCCTACGACCCGGGCGCGATCAGCTCCGGCTCGCAGCCCGACTGGTACATGGGCTGGCTGGAGGGCGCGCTGCGGATCATGCCCGCCTGGGAGATCAACGCGTGGGGCCACACGGTGGCGCTCAGCGTGCTCATCCCGGCGCTCGTGGTGCCCGGCCTGCTGTTCACCGGCCTCGCCGCCTACCCGTTCCTGGAACGCTGGGTGACCGGCGACGACCGCGTCCACCACCTGCTGGACCGGCCCCGCGACGTGCCCGCGCGGACCGGCATCGGCTTCGCCGGCATCGTCTTCTACGGGACGCTGTGGCTCGCGGGCGGCAACGACGTCCTCGCCGACCGGTTCCACATCTCGCTGTTCTGGACGACCTGGTTCTTCCGCTTCCTGATCATCCTCGGGCCGGTGATCGCCTACAGCGTCGCCTACCGGATCTGCGTCGGCCTGCAGCGCCGCGACCTGGGCCTTGCCACGCACGGGCTGGAGACCGGCATCATCCGGCAGTCGCCGGACGGCGGTTTCAGCGAGGTCGAGCGGCCGCTGCCGGACGAGGCGATCGCCGCGATCACCGATCCGCGCCCGGCGCCGGCCGTCGACCTGGACGTCCCGCCGCCCATCGACGGCATCGAGAGCCCGCGCGCCCGCAGCGCGTCCGGCCGGCTGCGCGCCGCGCTCAACCGCCGCTTCCGGGCCGACCTGGCCGCCGTCCCCGAGCGGCCGCCGCTGGACGCCGGCGGCGACCGCCCGGCCCTTGAGGAGAAGTCCTCGACATCCGGCTGACCCCGGAAGCAGGGCGGCGCGCATGACGCCGGCCAGCCAGTCGCGGAACTCGGGCTCGGGCCATCCGGACTCGTGGACGAGCGCGCCGTAGTGGGCGGGGTCGTTGAACGTCCACAGGACGTCGACGGCCCGCTCCACGCCGAGGCCGGGGCGCAGCGGGCCGAGCGCCACCAGGTGGTCGACGACCATCCGGGCGCCGGCCCGCCGGTTGGCGCGGACCGTCCGCCACAGCTCGGCCGTCTCCGGCGCGGCGTCCGCCGCACCGTCTCGAAGATCCGCGCCGCGCGCGCCGATCAGCATGCAGACGTCCGCGTAGGCGTCGAGCGTCGCGGCGGGCGTCGCGGCGTCCCAGACCGGTCGGAACCACGGGCGGTCGGCGACCGGCACGGGCTCGTCGTCCCCGGCGAGAGCCTGGTCGAGGACCTGCTTGAGCAGCGCGGGCTTGGAGCCGGACGCGGCGGTCACCGTGGGCCGGGCGACTCCGGCTGACGACCCCCGGCGGGTTCGAGCACTTCGCCGCCGAGGCGGGCGAGCCGGCGGCGGAGCGGCGCCTGCCCGACCCGGGGCCGAGCGATCCCGGCGCGCTGGGCCATGTCGCGGCGCGGCACGGGATCGAACTGCTCGGGCCGCCGCCGACCGCGTGAGGGGCGGCGGTCAGGGCTTGGAGGTCGGGCAGGTCGGGGCTGGCAGGTCAGGGCTGGCAGGTCAGGGCTTGAAGAGGTGCCCGATCACGGGGGCGGCGGCGGCCACGGGGTCGTCGCCCAGGTCGGGCGGCAGCGCGCCGCTCAGCCACAGGTGCGCGAAGCCGTGCACGATCGACCAGGCGGCGAGACCGCGCGTGCGGGCGTCCTCCGGGCGGCCCGGTGACACGTCCCGGACGCCCTCGGCGAGGACGCGGCCGGCGCGGGCGCGGGCGGCCACCAGCCCGGGGTCGTCCGCGCGGTAGAGGCCGGGGCTGAACATCACCTCGAAGTGCGCCCGGTGCTCCACGGCGAACCGGACGTAGGCGAGGCCGACCGCGTGCAGGTCGTCGCCCGCGGCTTCGAGGGCGTCCGCGAACAGGCCGTACCCCTCGGCGGCGACGGCGGTCAGCAGGCCCGCCTTGTCGCCGAAGTGGTGCGCGGGCGCGGCGTGCGACACGCCCGCGCGGCGGGCCAGCTCGCGCAGGCTCCACCCGGCCGGGCCCGACTCGGCGATCGCCGCGACCGCGGCCGCCATGATGGTCCGCCGCAGGTCGCCGTGGTGGTAGCCGTCGCCGCTCGTTCCCGCACCGCTCACCCGGGAAATCCTATGTGCGGGGTGTCGGATCCGCCGCGCCGCCGTTCGTCTTCAGGGCAGGAGGTGAGGCGCATGAGGTATGTGCTGATGTTCGTCGACAACGCGCGCTACGCGGAGGACTGGGAGGCGAGGTCCGAGGACGAGAAGCAGGACCTGTACGCCAGGGTCGAGAAGTGGCTGGACGAGCACGCCGACCGGATCGTCCACAAGACCCGGCTGCAGGGCGGCGAGACGGCGACCACCGTCCGGCTCGGCGGGGGCGAACCGCTCGTGACCGACGGGCCGTTCGTGGAGGGCAAGGAGGTCGTCAGCGGCTACGTGGAGGTCGAGGTCGGCGGCCTGGACGAGGCGGTCGCGATGGCGAAGACCTGGCCGTCGTGCCCGACGGTCGAGATCCGCCCCGTGATGTAGCCGCGCGGCCGCGCCATGCGGCCGCGTCATGGGGGCGGGCCCGTCAGTCGTTCTCCTTGGAGAACTCGCGGAGCCGGGGCAGGTCCATCACGATGATCTTGCGCCAGCCGGTGCGGATCAGCCCTTCGCGGCGCAGGCCGTTGAGGGCGCGCGCGACGGTCTCCCGGGACGCGTCCATCCAGCTGCCCAGCTCCTCCTGGGACAGCGGCGGGCCGATCTCGATCGACCCGTCGGGCGCGGGCGGCGCGTGCTGGGCGGACAGCTCGGCGAGGTCCGCCAGCAGCTGCGCGAGGCGCTGCGGGCCGCGGCTCGTCACGTTCGCGGTGACCCGGCGGCCGGATTCGTCCATGCGCTCGACGAACGTGCCGGTGACGAGCATCCACACGTCCTGATGCGCGTCCAGGAACCCGGTGAAGCGGGCGGCGGGCACGACGAGCGCGCGGATCGGCGACAGCGCGGTGACGGTCGCGGCGCGCGGCCGCCCGCCGAGCACCGCGCTCTCGGCGATCAGGTCGCCGGGGCCGCGGACGGCCAGGACCACGTCGTGGCCGTCCGCGGTGGACGAGGTGACCTTCGCCCAGCCGCGCTCGATGATGATCACGTGGTCGGACTCGTCGCCCTGGTAGACGAGGGGCGCCTTCACCGGGAACTGCCGGGGGCGCGCCACGTCGCGCAGCGCGGACTGCTGCGCGGGGTCGAGCGCGGCCCAGAACGCCGGCCGCGGGGAGGACGCCGCGTACGCTGCCAACAGCCCGTCTCCTTCGCCCCGCCGTCGCGCTTCCCACGGTCACCGCCGACGGCCCTGCTCGCCCGTTACTGCCTGCTGTTACTGCCTGCTGTTACTGCCTGCTGTTACTGCCTGCTGTTACTGCCTGCCGCT
>NZ_JBIQHY010000057.1:28560-30092 GCF_044508335.1 Actinomadura sp. | reverse complement strand
TGCTCGCCCTCCGTGCTCGCCCTCCGTGCTCACCGTCAATTGAACTGTAAACCGGAGAGCCTCTCCTTGGGCACCGCGAGAACCCCGTGGCGGGGGTCACACGCAGGCGCCCGGCGGAGGTCCGCCGGGTAACGGGCGGGACTGCCCGGCCTTCCCTTATGCGCCGGCCCTTATGCACTGGGCGGCCGCTGCGACTCGATGGTCAGCGCCTCGTGGTCGAAGCACAGGTAGCCCGCGATCTTGGTCGCGTCCTCCAGCGGCTCCTCGTAGGACCAGGCGGCGTCCTCGGCGCCCTCCAGCGACCAGTACGACGCCTCCCCCTTGTACGGGCAGAACGTGCGCTTCCGGCTCCGGGTCAGCAGCTCGCGGCGGACGTCCTCGGCCGGGATGTAGTACCGGTTGGGCAGCCCGGTCTCCGACAGCACGAGCGGATGCTCGGTCTCCGCGACGACCTCCCCGTCCCGCAGCACCCGGACGTGCCGGCGGGCGCGGCGCGCGTCGACGCGGTGGAACGGGTCGCGCAGGTGCCCGTGGACCTCCTCGTCCTCGTCGTACCAGGCGTCCAGCGGCTTCCAGTAGAACGCCATGTAGCCGCGCAGCCACGCCGCCTCGGGCTTCGGCTCCGGATACGCCCACACCGCGTTCTCCGCCTCGCGGTCGCCGACCCGGATCGTCCAGTAGGCGGCGTCGCCCTTGAAGGGGCAGTGCGTCGTGTGGTCGGTCCTCACCAGCAGGTCGGTCCGCACGTCCTCCTCCGGGACGTACAGGACGGGCAGCAGGCCCGTCTCATGCAGGAGCTGCCCGTGCTCGGTGTCGAAGACGATCTCCTCCGCGAACCAGGCGTGCACCCGGCGCGGGAACTCGTGCATGAACAGCCGGTGCTTCGGCCCGTCGATCGTGAAGTTGACCTGGTCGCCGGGCGAGCCCGCGAGCGGCCCCGGCCGCATGGTCAAGGACATGGGGACTCCTCACACTCGGGTCATCGCGCCCGGAGGGCCGTCGCACGCCGGACGACCCGCGATCCCGGACGGCCCTCAGACTCCAGACGGCATCGTCTCAAGTTCACCACGGCGGGCCGCCTCCAGGTGGAGGGGAATGAGCGCGGATGTGGCCCGGAACCAGCACAGCGCGTCGTACCGGTCGGCGAGCCTGGTCGGCATGTAGTGGCGCGGGTCCCGGTCCGGGTCGTAGACGACGCCGATCGCGCGGTGCCCGAGCGTCCGGGTGAAGAACCCGGGCTTGTCCGGTTCGGGCGGCACGATGAACATCCCGCGGTCGAGCTCCGACTCCGCCAGCACCGCCTCCAGCGACCCGTGGGCCGGCGGCGGGACCTGCATGATCTCCATCTGGCCGCCCCAGCGCGGCGCGGCGACGACCTCGCCGGGGCCGCCCGCGAACCCGACCACGACGACCCGGTCGCGGCCGTGCCGCTCCCGCGCCAGCTGGCCGAGGTTGATCATGCCGGCGGCGGCCATGTCGGTCGCCCGCGCGTCGCCGACGTGGGTGTTGTGCGCCCAGACCACCGCGCGGCC
>NZ_JBIQHY010000057.1:22313-28460 GCF_044508335.1 Actinomadura sp. | reverse complement strand
CGCGCGTCGCCGACGTGGGTGTTGTGCGCCCAGACCACCGCGCGGCCCTCTCCCCAGCCGTCTCCCCTGCCGTCTCCCCTGCCGTCTCCCCTGCCGTCTCCCCGGCCGTCTCCCCGGCCGTCTCCCCGGCTCTCGCTCCGCTGCTCCCGGTGGAACTCCATGAGCCGGTCGAGGGTGTCGGCCATGTGGACGTCCCGGACGTTCCACGACTCCGGCCCGCCGCCGATCATGGCGCGGTAGTACCGCTCGGCGTTCGCCGCCACCTCGGCGTTCTGCCGAGCGTCGAACTCCTCCGCCGGGTCGCGGGGCTCCGCCGGCGGGACGGGCCGGCGCAGCCTGGTCAGCAGCGCCAGCACCTCATCGGCGCACCCGTCCGGGACCAGCGCGGCGTTCCACCCGTAAGCCCGCGGGTCCTCGCCGTGGGGTTCGAAGCAGCGGTACGCCTCCAGCGCCGTGTCCAGGTACTCGGGCCGGTGCTCCGCCAGATGGTCCACGACGGCGCGGAGCGACTCCCACAGGCTGTAGACGTCCAGGCCGTAGAAGCCGGCGCGCTCGGCGGGCGGCAGGCCGGCGTTGTGATCGCGCAGCCAGCGGCAGAACCGGACGGTCTCCTCGTTGGCCCACATCCACGTCGGCCAGCGCTCGTAGGCGTCCAGGACGTCCCCCGGGTCCGCGGGCGCTCCCGGCGCCAGCGTCACCGAGCGGCCGACCCGGCGGCAGTCCGGGTAGTCGCCCTCTACCGCGACGAACGCGAAGCCGCGCTCGGCGATCAGCCGGCGGGTCAGCGCGGCGCGCCACGCGTAGTACTCGTGCGTGCCGTGGCTGGCCTCGCCGATCAGCACGCAGCGGGCGTCCCCGATGCGGTCCATGAGCGGATCGAGGTCCGCCTCGTACTCGAGCGGCAGCGCCGCCCCCTGCACGTCGTCGGTATCGGGCCCGTCATGGCTCAGCCCATGGCTCATTGCGATCCCTCCGCTCCCCCTTCGGCCCCTCGGTGCGTCCCTGGGTGCACCCCTGGGTGCGCCGGGGCCCGCGGTTCGTCCAGTTATGGATCTGCGTTTGCCCGCTCGCCGGCCTCCCCACCGCCGGCGACCCCTCGTCCCGCAGCCGCTTCCCGGTCCACGCGCGCTCGGTGTCGTACCTGCGGTTTCCCGGCCGTGGCATGGCGATGTCCCCCGTTTTCCTTGTCTTCTCCGCGTTCCCCCGATCCCGGCATCGATGCAGGGCAAACCCGGCATTTACCTCGGGCTAGACGTCCCGGTGCGGGCCGGTCGCGCGGGCGCGGTAGGCGGTGGGGGTCTGCCCGTAGGCGGCGCGGAAGGCCCGGCTGAACGCGGCGGCGTCCGGGAGGCCCCAGCGGGCGGCGATCGCGCCGATCCGCCGGGCGCCGAGGAACGGGTCGCCCAGCTCGCGGCGGCAGTTCTCCAGCCGCCGCGCACGGACGTACCGGGCGACCGTCGTCCCGGCCGGCCGGAACACCCGGTACAGCTGCCGGACGGAGATGTGGTGCGCCGCGGCGATCGCGGCGGGGCTCAGCACCGGGTCGTGCAGCCGCTCCTCGATCCACTCCTGGATCGCGCGCAGCATCTCCGCGCTCTCCGCGGACGGGGCGGGCGGCTCGCCCGGCCTGTCGCCTGCCGCACCGGTCACCGGCTCGACCGCGCCGCCGAGGTTGCGCGCGTGGGATCCCTCGACCGCGCGACCGCCGCCGGCCCTGGGATCGGACGCCGCCGTGCCGCCAACGGTGTTCTCTGTGACGTTCTCTGCGATGTTCTCCACCGGCGCGCGTAGAAGGAACGAGCCGCAGAACACCACGTTCCCGACCCCGGCCTCGGTGCGGCGGCCGTTCTGCCACAGCACGCACGAGCCGCGCAGAACGAGGGCGAGCCTGCGGCACTCGCGGGTGTCGCGGGCGATCCGCCGGGCGATGCGCCGCACCGCGTGCGCGGGCGCCCCCACGTCGCCGGCCTCGACCGGGCCGAGCCTGCGGGCGGACAACCGGGCGGCGGACCCGCCGGGCCGCCGCGGCCGAACATGGAGCGGCCCGAACGCCGAGGTGATCAGGTACCGCCGGTAGCCGGCCTGGTCCCGGGCAGGGTGGTCCGAGGTGTCAACGAGCGTGGGCATGACGCTCCTCAAGTCGGCGGGCGGGTCTCGGACGCCACCGCCAGGCTTCTACGGCCCGTCAAGAAGGTCAATGAGCGAGTCAGCACGACGGTCCCGGGCGGGCTTTGGCACTCGCCGCCGAAGGCGCGGCGGGCAGGGGCAGGACCGCGCGGCCCCGCTGACACCGACACCGACACCGACACCGACACCGACACCGACACCGACACCGAGGATCGTCTACTCCCTGTCGCGTCACCTGGCGAGCCGCGCACCGCTCGACTTCCGCCAGTCCGACTATTGCGGCAGATACGACAATTACGGATATACGCTGCGCAGACCTCAATACACGGACACAACAGGACGATTCAGTCTGACGACGGTCACGTCCGGCCTCTACCCGGGCCGCACCCGAACGGCGGGAAGGCGGCGGCGTTCGGCTTCGTCCTGCGGGTGCCGCAGCAGGTCCGAAGCGGGATTCCGCCGCCGCTCCCGCCGAATCCACGGTCCCGCCGGGGTACCGGTGGGCTCCGGCGGGGACGGTGCGCATACCCCTGCGTCTCGGTCCCGTGCTCCGTTTGTCTCGTTCGCCCGAGTCCACCCAGAAATGCGACCGACACGTAATGTGAATCGGCCACGGAACGTCAAAGGAATGGATAGTCTCCCACCGACTCACTCTTGGTCGGCTAAAGAAAACTGGGAGCACACGCCGCATGAGCGCTGCCAACCGGGCACAGGTCATCACACGGTGGGGGGCCATCGCCTTCATGGCGGCCGCGGTCCTGACCGCCACCGCCGGCGGTTTCGCCCAATCGTACGCCGGTCTCTACCACTGGGCCCTCGAACACGGCCTGCGCGGCTGGAAGGCCGAATCCTTCCCCCTGCTCGTCGACCTGTTCATCATCGTCGGCGAGCTCGGCCTGTTCCTGCTCGCGATCGACGCCTTCGTCATCAAGCGCAAGGCCCTGATGAGCTGGCTCGACTTCTGCCTGCCGCTGATCATCGCGCTCGCGGGCTGGACGGCCAGCCTCATCTTCAACGTCGGTCACGTCGGGCACAAGACGTTCTCCTACCAGGCCACCGCCGCCGTCCCGCCGATCGTGTCGATGCTCGGCCTGTTCGTCCTGCTACGGACCCTGCACCGGTACGTCTCGCAGAAGACGGAGGAGGAACAGGCCAAGGAGCAGGAGCAGCAGACCCGCGCCATCGCCGGGCCCGTCACGCTCAACCAGATCACGCTGATGCCGTTCCGCAACACCGGTCCGCTCCCGCAGATCCAGGTCCCCGGTCACTCCGGCAAGGCGATCGAGTCCGGCGCGGACGCGCAGCGGACGGCCGCGCAGCAGACGGCGGAGTCCGGCGCGGCGCAGAAGACCGGCCCCGCCCCCAAGGCCGCGCCGAGCGCCCCCGCCCAGGCCGCCGCCTCGACCCAGGCTCCGACTCCGGCTCCGGCCCCCGCCCCGGCGCCCGAGCCCGAGCCCGAACTCGCCGTCGTCAGCGCCGCCGCCGCGGCCGCGAGCCCCAACGGCCGCAGCTCCTACGGCACCACCACCGAGTCCTACAGCGCCGAGTCCTATGGCGCCGGCTCCTACGGCACCGGCGCCGAGGCGCCCGTGTCCGCGCCCGCCCCCGAGAACCTGCGCGGCCTCGTCATCGACATCCTCGAACGGCGGCACGGGGACGTCGCCGCGACGCTCGCCGAGGTCAGGGCCGAGGGCTACGACTGCGACGAGGCCGAGATCCAGCGGATCAGCGACAACCACTGGTTCCCGTACGCGGTGTACCGGCTGCTCGCCAAGCACCACGGCGACGGCGACCTGGTCGCCCAGGAGCTGACCTCGCAGGGGATCGTCTACGACAAGGCCACGCTGGACGCGCTCGTCCAGTCCTGGCGTGTCTGACCCCGCCGTCAGTCAACCGAGCCGCGAAGTCATCCCGAGCCGCAACCCGGCCATCGCGATCTAGGGGCTCGTTCCGGACCGGCCGCCCGCGCCATTGCGGGCGGCCGTCTCCGTCTGTCCCCATGCGGGGGCCACTTTCCCTACCGGGCGTTGCTCCCCTCGGCGGTCTCATCCCTATACCAGGCTCGGTCCCAACCGGTCTCGGCCCTTACCGGTCTCGGCCTTACCGGTCTCAGCCTCCTTACCGGCCTCGGCCGTATTGGCACGATCACGCTCCGTTCGTGCGACGCTGGGCGCACCAGCGACGCGGGGAGAGCCGATGAAGTCGATGCGCACCCACCTCGCCGCGGTGGCCGCCGCGGCCGCCCTCGGCGGAGCCGTCACCGGATACCTGATCGCCCCGTCACCCGGGGGCGCGTCCGCCCGTCCCGCCGCCGCCCTCTCGACGGGCACCCTGCATCTCGCGCTGAACATGCCGGCCGGTGACCGCGCCGCGGCGGCGGCGCTCGGCTACGACCTGTTCGACGTCGACCCGGACGAGGACGACATCGCGTCGCTCCCGGCGGGCGGCCGGGCGCTGCTGTGGGGCGGCAACACCACCTGCGGCGGCTTCCAGCAGGAGAGCACGTCCGCGTTCACCGCCACGGTGAAGCGGTTCGCAGGCAACGACCGCGTGTACGGGTGGTACCTGTCCGACGAGCCGAACCCGGACGAATGCCCCGACATCGCCGGCAAGATCCGGAAGCGGGCCGACATCGTCCACCGGTACGCGCCGGGGCAGAAGGCGTTCGCGTCGCTGACCGACTGGCCGATGCGGCCGCTCAAGCCGTCCGAGACGCACCTCGACCTCATCGGCCTCGACCCTTACCCCTGCCGGACGGGCCGCAAGACCTGCGACCTCGGCGCGATCGACACGATGGTCGGGCAGGCCGACCGCGCCGGATTCCCCCGCCGCATGATCGTCCCGGTGTTCCAGACGTTCGGGCAGTCCTGCAACGACGGGGAGCGGAACTGGCGGCTGCCGGGCGAGGGGCAGCTCCGGTCGATCCTGCGCCGCTGGGACCGGCTCGTCCCGCGGCCCGCGTTCGACATCAGCTACTCGTGGGGACGGCAGGACGCCTGGGCGTGCCCGGCGCTGTCCGACGCCGACGGCGGGGGCGGCCTTCCCGACCTCCAGGCGGTGATGAAGGCGCACAACACGCGCCGCACCGGCCCCGGGCTGCCCGCCCGGAAGCCCGGACAGGCGCCGGCGCCGGCGGCATCCGAGAAACCGCCGGCGCCGGCGGGACCGTGCCCCGCGCCGTCCGGACGCGCGGACCCGTCCGGACGCTAGGGTTCGCGCTGCTGCTCCTGCGTGGGATCGGTGCGCAGACGGGCGTGCAGGCCGCCGTCCACGCGCAGGACGTGCCCGTTGAGCTGCGCCGCCGCCGGGGACGCCAGGTACAGCGCCGCGTCCGCGACCTCCTCCGGCGCGGTGGTGCGGCCCGCCGGGATGTCGGTGGCGGGCCGGATCTCCCCGACGACGCTGGCGGGGGCGATGCAGTTCGCGCGGATGCCGAGGCCGCCGAGCTCCACGGCGATCGCCCGGCTCAGCGCCTCGATGCCCGCCTTCGTGACGTCGTAGGCGCTCTGGTCGTCGTGGGCGCGGGAGCCGCCCGGCGACGACATGCTGACGATCGTGCCGCCGCGCCCCGCGTCCCGCCAGTGCCGGACGGCCCGCACCGACAGCAGGTACGCCGAGCGCAGGTTCGCGGCGATCACCGCGTCCCAGACGTCGGCGTCGATGTCGATGAACGGGGTGCGCAGCTCCGTCATCGCGGCGTTGTTGACCAGCACGTCCAGGCCGCCGTCCCGGACGAGCCGCGCGAACACGGCGTCGGCGACGTCCTCGCGGGACAGGTCACCGGTCATGGTCGCCACCCGCGGGACGGCGTCGAAGACCTTGAGCCCGTCGGCGTCCACGTCCACGGCGAGCACGTCGGCGCCCGCGTCCGCGAAGCGGTGCACCAGCGCGCGGCCGATCAGCCCCGCGGCGCCGGTCACCAGCACCCGCTCCCCCGTGTAGTCGAACGTGACAGCGCTCACCTGACACCCCTCACTGCACACCCCTCACTGGACACCCCTCCGGACACCCCTCACTGGA
>NZ_JBIQHY010000057.1:10604-22213 GCF_044508335.1 Actinomadura sp. | reverse complement strand
ACACCCCTCACTGCACACCCCTCACTGGACACCCCTCCGGACACCCCTCACTGGACAGCTCTCATTCGGCCGGAGTCTCCCTCACCTGGGCGACGATCTGCGTCGGGTTCACGAACATCAGCGCGATGATCAGCAGCACCGCGGACAGCGCCATGTAGATCACCGCCATCGCGTCGATGGCCTGCGCCGCGCGGATCCCCGGAGTGAACGCGGCGCTGTACAGCGCGACGATCAGGGTCTGGCTGTCGGCGTCCGCCACCAGGAACGTCAGCTCGAACATGGCGACGGTGCGGACCAGCACCAGGATTCCGGCGGCGAGGATGCCGGGCAGCAGCAGCGGCACCAGCACCCGGGTGAAGACCTGCCGGGTGCGGGCGCCGCACATCCGCGCCGCCGACTCCACGTTGGTGTCGATCTGCTCCACGAACGGCGTCATCACCAGGATGACGAACGGCAGCGCCGGGACGAGGTTCGCCGCGACGACACCCGTCATCGTCCCCGCCAGATGCACCTTGTAGAGGACCGTCGCGAGCGGGATCCCGTAGGTGATCGGCGGCAGCAGCACCGGCAGGAGCAGCAGGAACATCACGATCCGCTTGCCGGGGAAGTCGCGCCGCGCGAGCGCGTACCCGGCCGGGACGCCGATGAGCAGCGCGAGCGCGACCACCACCAGCGTGATCTCCAGGGTGACCGTGAGGACCTCGCCGAGCGCGAACTCGTCCCACGCGTCGGAGTACCACGTGCTGGTGAAGCCCTGCGGCAGCCAGCCGGCGAACCACTTCGTCCCGAACGAGTTGACGACCACCGACAGGATCAGCGCGAACAGGTTGACCAGGAAGAACGCGACGCAGGCCCAGACGAGCCAGATGCCCGGCCGGCCCCTCGGCAGGCCGCGCTTCGGCAGCCCGGCCGGGCGCGTGACGGCGGTCGTCATGATCCCTTACCTCCCATCGCGGGCCCGGTGTAGAGGCGGCCGCGCAGCAGCAGCGTCACCGAGATGACGAGCAGCTCGAACACGCCCATCAGCACGGCGATGGTCGAGGCCATCGAGTAGTCGTACTTCTCGAACGCCGCCTGGTACGCCGCGATCGCCATGACCCGCGTCTCCCCGGCCGGTTCGCCGACGAGGTTCGCGGACGGGAACACCGAGAACGCCAGCACGAACGCCAGCACGAACGTGGTGGCGAGGCCCGGCGCGAGCAGCGGCAGGACGATCCGCCGCATCCGCTGCCAGGGGCCGGCGCCGAGCGTGGCCGCGGCCCGCTCCAGCGTCGGGTCGATCCCCGACATGTAGGACAGCACCAGCAGGAACGCGAACGGGAACCCGGTGATGAGCAGCGAGAACAGCACGCCCCAGTAGTTGTAGATCAGCCGGACGGGCTCGTCCACGATGTGCAGGTCGAGCAGGATCCGGTTGAACCAGCCCTTGGGGCCGAGGTAGCGCAGCAGCCCGTCCGCGACGAGGACCGTGCCGAGCGTCACCGGCAGGACGAGCAGCGCCGTCAGCACCCGCCGCCCCCGGAACCGGCCGCGCAGCCGGTACGCGATCGGCACCGACGCGCCGACGTTGATCAGCGCGGCGGGCAGCGCCAGCTTCAGCGTCTTCCACACGGTGCCGCGCTGGTAGGAGTCGGTGAAGAAGTCGGCGTAGTTGCCGAACGGCCCGCCGCCGTTCTTCGGCTGCAGCGACAGCCCCACCCCGTAGATCATCGGGTAGAGGAACAGCAGCCCGATGATGAGCACGGCGGGCAGAAGCAGGAGCAGCACCCGGTCGACGCCGCGTTCGGCGAGCCGGTGCCGGAGGCCGCCGCGCCCGGGCGCCGGCGCCTCCGGCCGGGGAGGAGCCTCAACCGCCATCCGGCGCCCCCGTCCCAGCGGGCCCGTCGAACGCCCGCCCGCTGAGATCCTGCCCGCCAAGGTCCTGCCCGCCGAGGTCCCGCTCGCCGAGATCCTCTCCGTCGAGGGCCCGTGCGGCCTCCCGCACGCTCTCCCGGAAGACGAGCACGCGCTCGGGCTGGACGGTCAGCGCCACCCTCTCCCCCGGCGCGATCCGCTCCGGGGACTTGAAGTGGACGACGCGCCCGTCCTCGGTGACGCCCTCGGCGGCGACCTCGCGCCCGTGGAACTCCGACACCTCGACCCGGAGGGTCACGCGGTTCTCCGCCTCCCCGGCGCCGGCGACCCGGAAGTCCTCGGGGCGGACGGCCGCGACCGCCCGCCCACCGGTGATCGGCTCCTGCCCGATCCCGGTGAGCGTGAGCCCGCCGGTCTCCCCGAGCGTCACCCTGCCGTCGTCCACCGACCGGACGGGCAGCTCCAGCAGGTTCCGGTAGCCCATGAACCCGGCGATGTAGGTGCTGGCCGGGTACGTGTAGACCTCCTCCGGCGTCCCGATCTGCTCGACCTTGCCGGACCGCAGCACCACCACCCGGTCGGCGAGCGCGAGCGCCTCCTCCTGGTCGTGCGTGACGTACACGGTGGTCAGGCCGAGCGTCTGGTGGATGCGGCGGATCTCCGTGCGCATCTGCACGCGCAGCTTGGCGTCCAGGTTCGACAGCGGCTCGTCCATCAGCACGAGCTTCGGCCGCAGCACGATCGCGCGGGCGATCGCGACGCGCTGCTGCTGGCCGCCGGACAGCTGGCCGGGCAGCTTGTCGGCGTGCTCGGTCAGCTCGACCGTGCGCAGCGCCTCGTCCACCCGGCGCGCCGTCTCCGCCTTCCCGACCCGCCGGACCGACAGCCCGAACGCGACGTTCTTGCGGACCGACAGGTGCGGGAACAGCGCGTAGTTCTGGAACACCATGCCGAACCCGCGCTTCTCCGGCGGCAGTGTGTCGATGCGCTCCTCGTCCAGCCAGATCGCGCCGTCCGACAGCGGCAGCAGCCCGGCCAGGCAGTTCAGCGCGGTCGACTTGCCGCAGCCGGACGGGCCGAGCAGCGCGATGAACTCGCCGCCCTCGATCCGCAGGTCGAAGCCGCTGAGCGCCGTCTGCTTCCCGAACCGCCGCGTGACCCCGTCCAGGCGCAACCGCCCGAACGCGGCCTGCGTGCCCTTCTCCACTGCGGTCTCCACCGTCATGACGTCCCTGCCGCGGACACGGAACCCGCCGAGCGGCCTCGCGCCCCGCCGCCGGGCGCCTGCACCGAACCGGCGCTGTGCGGGCTCACGACTTCTTGGCTGTGCGGGCTCATGACTTCTTGACTTTCTGGCCGCCGATCTCGCGGTCCCAGCGGTCGAACGCGGTGACGAGGGCCTTGGCGTCCAGCGGCGGGGCCTTGGGGTTGTCGGCGATGAGCTTGTCGTACTCGGGGCGGCCGTACTCCTGGATGGCCTGCCGGCTCTCGGCCGGAGCCATGTCGAGGGTCACGCCCTTCACGGCGGGACCGGGGTAGAAGTAGCCCTTGTCGAAGGTGATCGCCTGCTGCTGCGGCTGGAGCGAGTACTTCATCATGTCGAGCAGGACGGCGAGCTTCTCGCCGGAGACGCCCTTGGGGACGACCATGTAGTGGGCGTCGGTGACCCAGGTGAACCCGTCGAGCGCCTGGATCTTGACGTCCTTCGGCACCTGCCCGAGGACGCGCGGGTTGATGTCCCAGCCGGTGGTGCTGAGGATGATGTCGCGGGTGCCCTCGCCCAGCTCCTTCATCGTCTGCGTGGTGCCGGTCGGGTAGTACTCGATGTACTGGTCGAGCTCCTTGAGGTACTTCCAGGTCTTGGACCAGCCGTTCGTCGGGTCCTTGGGGTCGGAGTCCTTCAGGATGTAGGGCAGGCCCATGAGCCATGTGCGTCCGGGACCCGAGTTGGACGGGCGCGCGTACTCCAGCTTGTTCGGGTGGGCCTTCGCCCAGGCGAGCAGTTCGTCGGCCGTCTTCGGCGGGTTCGAGACCTTCTTGGGGTTGTACTCCAGCAGCGGGCCGGACGGGTAGTACGTCACGACGACGCCCTTGCCCTGCGCGAGGTCCTGCATCTTGGAAGCGGGCTCCAGGTACTGCGACTTGAGGTCGGGCAGCTTGTCGGAGTACTTGCCGAGCAGGTCCACCCAGAGGTTCTGCTCCAGGCCGGCCGAGAGGCCGTCGGTGCCGGTCAGCACGAGGTCGATGTCGAGCCGCCCGGCGTCCTGCTGGGCCTTGACCTTGCCGGCCAGCTCCGGCGCGGTCGCCTTCGTATAGGTGATCTTGCTGATGAGCTCGGGGTGCTCCTTCTTGTAGTTCTCGAAGATCTGCTGGGTGAGCTGGAGGTTCCCGGCGACGTCGATGACGTTGAGGGTGACGGGCTTGGACGGCGGCTTGACGTCTCCGGCGTCCGGCTCGGCCGCGGACTTGCCGTCCGAGCTGGGCGCGCCGCAGGCGGTCAGCAGCAGTCCGGCGGCGGTGGCGAGGGCGAGGAGGGCTGATCGAGGAGTTCTCATGGGGTGGGTCCTCCTGGCGGGACGCGCGGCCCCGCACGGGTAAGGCCGGGCTCACACCGGCCCGGTGGTGCCTCGGATGAGGAGTCGGGTGGTCAGCTCGGAGGCCGGCGGAAGAGGGGGCGCCTTGGGCGCCCGGGGGTCGAGCGTCGCGTGCATGGTGGCGGCCGCCGCCCGGGACAGCGCGTTCACGGGCATGGCCACCGTGGTCAGGGGCGGATTCGTCATCGACGCCATCGGGATGTCGTCGAACCCGACGATGCTGACGTCGCCGGGCACCTTCACGCCGCGCTCGGTGAGCCGTGACAGCACACCCAGCGCGACCAGGTCGTTGTAGGCGAACGCGGCGGTCACGCCCGCCGCGACCACCTCGTCGGCGGCCCGGTAGCCGCCGGTGAACCGCGGCTCGTACGGGCCGAGGTCCACCAGTTCGATGCCGCGCTCCTCGCAGGCCGCCCCGAGGAACTTGCGGCGCTGCCGGTTCGACCACGAGTTGGCCGGACCGGACAGGTACGCGCATCTGCGGTGGCCCAGCGCGTGGACGTGCGCGACCGCCTGGTCCAGGCCGGGCTGGAAGTCCAGCAGGACCGAGGGGGCCGTGCGGCTGGTCCGGTAGGCGAGGACGACGCTGGTCTTGGCCGCGACGGCGCGCAGCCGCGTCCCGGACATTCGGGGGGCGCACAGGATCAGCCCGTCCACCCGCTCGACCATCGCCTCGGCGAGCCGGACCTCGGTCGCCGTGTCCTCGTCGGTGTCGGCCAGGAACACCGCGAACTCGGTGTCCCGGAAGTAGGCCTCGACGCCCTTGATGAACGGGGCGAAGAACGGGTTGGCGATGTCGGGGACGATCAGCCCGACGTTGCGCGTCCGCCCGAGGACCAGCGACTGCGCCGCGCGGTTCGGCTGGTAGCCGAGCCGCTCGGCGCACTCGAGCACGCGCTGCCGGGTTTCGGCGTTCACGAGCTCCGGGGAGTTCAGCGCGCGCGAGACCGTCGAGGGGGACACCCCCGCCAGGCTCGCCACCGCCCGGATCGAGGCCCGGGTGCCGTCTGCGCTCATGGCGAAGATTATGAAAACGTTTGCGGAACAGTGTCAACAGCGGGCGCGAAAAAGCCCCCGGCCGCAACGGCCTCGTGATCTGAGGCCGGCCGCGGCCGGGGGCTCCCCTCCCGGGGTCCGGATCTAGGCGGCGTCCCGCCCGGCCCGCTGCAGGGCGGGCTCGTCCGCGACGTCCTCCTCGTGCACGTACCGGCGCCCGCGCAGCAGCGACACCAGCGCCGCGACCAGCGACATCGCGATCGCCATGGTGAACACGATGACCAGGCCGTGGTGGAACGGCTCGGAGATCAGGTGCGGGAAGTACGAGCGCCCGGTCAGCGTCGCCACGTCGTCCGGCGCGAGACTGCCGAGCACGTGGAACGGCGCGAGCAGGTTCTGGATCGGGTTGTAGCCGAGGAACGCGGCGAACAGCGTGCCGACCGGCGGCAGCTCGCCGACCTGCGCCGCCGGCCCCGGCGGGACGCCGTGCTCCGTCAGCCCCTGCGTCAGCGTCCTCGGCAGCGCGTTGGACAGCCCCGCGATCATCAGCGAGAAGAACACGCCGATCGACAGCACCATGCCGGCGTTCATGAACGTGGCGCGCATGCCGGACGCGACGCCGCGCTGGTCCGCCGGGACGGAGTTCATGATCGCGGTGGTGTTGGGCGCGGCGAACAGCCCGGAGCCCACCCCGTTCAGGAAGATCAGCAGCGCGAACGTGGTGTACCCGAAGTCGGTCGGGATGACCAGCAGCCCGGCGAACGCGAGCGCCGACAGCACCAGCCCGCCGGACGCGAACGCGCGGGCGCCGTGCCGGTCGGACAGGTGCCCGGACAGCGGCCCCGCCACCAGGAACCCGGCGGTGAGCGGCAGCAGGTAGATGCCCGCCCACAGCGGCGTGTCCTCGTAGTCGTAGCCGTGCAGCGGCAGCCAGATGCCCTGCAGCCAGATGATCAGCATGAACTGCATCCCGCCGCGTGAGATCGCGGCGAGCAGCCCGGCCGCGTTCCCGGCCGTGAACGCCCGGATGCGGAACAGCGACAGGTGGAACATCGGCTGCTCCACCTTGGTCTCGATCCAGCAGAACAGCACCAGCATCGCGATGCCGCCGGCGATCCCGCCGATCACCCACGGGTTCGTCCAGCCCATGTCGTGCCCGCCGTACGGCTGGATGCCGTAGGTGATCGCGGCGAGCAGCGCGGTCAGCCCGACCGCGAACGTCGCGTTGCCGAGCCAGTCGATCTTCGCGGCGACCGCCCTCCGCGCGGTCTCGACCAGGCTGCGGTAGGCCCAGAGCGTCCCGACGATGCCGATCGGCGCGGACGCGAAGAAGACCAGCCGCCAGTTGATCTCGCTGAGCAGGCCGCCGGCGACGAGCCCGATGAACGTCCCGGCGATCCCGGCGACCTGGTTGACGCCCATCGCCATCCCCCGCCGGTGCGCCGGGAAGGCGTCGGTGAGGATCGCCGCCGAGTTCGCCATGAGCATGGCGCCGCCGATGCCCTGGAACACCCGCCAGCCGATGAGCCATATCGCCCCGGCGCTCTCGTGCAGCGGATCGAGCGCCAGCAGGAGCGTCCCGACCGTGAACACCGCGAACCCGGCGTTGTACATCCGGACGCGTCCGAACATGTCCCCGAGCCGGCCGAGCGTGACGACCAGCACCGCCGAGACGAGCATGTAGCCCATCAGGATCCACAGCAGGTAG
The DNA here is from genome assembly GCF_044508335.1 of Actinomadura sp. NCBI lineage: Bacteria > Bacillati > Actinomycetota > Actinomycetes > Streptosporangiales > Thermomonosporaceae > Actinomadura > Actinomadura sp. Next base: position 15,061 of record NZ_JBIQHY010000057.1, on the reverse strand, counting down.
CTGACGTTGCCCGGCTCCAGCGGGTTCAGGTGGATGCCGCGAAAGATCGCCGGCAGCGAGATGATCACGATCGAGGAGTTGACCGTGGCCAGCAGCATGCCGAGCGTTGTGTTGCTCAGCGCGACCCACGGATAGTGCTTGGACGGCACGCGTACCCCCGGCAGATAGTTTCCTACGCTAACTAATCATAAACCCGGCGTTCCATGCCATCGCGACGAACGACCTGGAACCCTCACCAGAGCGCGCCCAGGGTGCGACCACTCCGCCGGCCCGCGCCCCATCAACCCACCACCGGGTCGGCGATGATTCGCTCCAGTACCCGGCTCTGGAAGCCCTCCGGATCGGGGCTCGACAGGCGGGCCATGGTCGCGAGCGCCTTCCACAGCGCCCACCCGCGCGCCCGCCGCCAGGCGTCGTCCGGCAGCCCGACCGCCTCCCGGAAGACCTTCCGTTCGGCACCGTCGAAGAACGTCCACGCCATGACCAGGTCGCAGGCGGGATCACCGACGCCGCACGTGCCGAAGTCGATGACCGCGGACAGCACCCCGCCGGTCGTGAGCAGATTGCCGACCGCGACGTCCCCGTGGAACCACACCGGCGCCTCCGGCCACGCCGACCCCAGGGCGTCCGCCCACACGGCCCGGCATGCGGCCACATCGACCGCGTTCCCGAGCGCGTCCAGCGCGGACTCCACTTCATGGCCGTACACGCTGGGGTGGCAGCCGCGGTAGTAGGAGTGCGGACCGCCGAAGGGCCCCCTCTCGGGCGCCTCGCGCAGCGCGGCGAGGAAGGCGCCGAGGTCGCGGGCCAGCCGGATCCGGTCGACGTCCGCGGCGGTCTCCACCGTCTCCCCCGGCAGCCAGCGCCGCACCGACCACGGGAAGGGGTAGCCGAGGCCCGGCCGTCCGGTGGCGACCGGCACCGGCACGGGCAGCGGCAGGTGCCCCGCCAGCCTCGGCAGGCAGCGGTCCTCCTTCTCCACGGCGGGCACGTAGCCTTCGGCGCTGGGCAGCCGGACCACGAGCCGGTCGCCGAGCCGGAACGTCCGGTTGTCCCACCCCTGCCGCGGGACGGGCCGGACGGGAAGCCCGCCCCATTCGGGGAACTGCTCACGAACCAGGGCGCGAACGAGTTCCGCGTCCAGCTTCATAGTCAACCCTCACTGCCAGCCGTCGCCGCTTCCGATTGCCGCGCCCGCCACACCGTGCCAGCGCGAAGAACCCGTCGGCAACGGCTTTTCGGGGCACCTCCCCCGGGCCTCTACTCAAATCGTGCGGCCGCCTAAGATCCGTCCGGTGGACGGAAAACACCGGCTCGACCTGACCGACGAGCGCCTCCAGGCGTTCTGGCGGGAGCGGCGCGTGTGCACGCTCGTCACGCTCCGCCCGGACGGGACCCCGCACGCCGTCCCGGTAGGCGCCACCCTGGACGCCGGCACCGTCCGCGTGATCACCTCGGCCGCCTCGGCGAAGGCCCGGCACGTCCGCGCCGCCGGCGAGTCCGGCCTCCCGGTAGCGGTGACCCAAGTGGACGGCCGCCGCTGGTCGACGATCGAAGGCCGCGCCACCCTCAAGACGGACCCGGCCTCCGTAGCGCACGCGGAACAGCTGTACACCGTCCGCTACAAACCACCACGCGCGAACCCGAACCGCGTGGTCATAGAAATCACCCCGACCCGCGCCCTAGGCAACCTCTGACCAGCCCCTCGGCCGGTGGGCCGCCCGGATCCGCTCACCCGGCCAGACCGGCGCTGGAAGCCGGGCGTCGGCCACGTCAATCGTGGGGCCCAGCAGGTCGGAACGGCTTCGGCGACACCGTGGCCAGGACTCGCCCGCGCGTGAGGCCGGAGTGCGGCGATGCTTCGCCAGCTCGTCTGGTCAGCGGGGCGGCCTCGAATGTCGTCTTGGAGCCGGACGTCAGCCACCGGCCCGACAGGTCAGCGAACGGGCTTCGGCAACATCACGGGGGCGGGCTGAGTACGACTCGCACAGCGCCAAGAGGGCGTCTTGGGCGCAAGGCGGTGCCGACGGTTCGGCCGAGGCTTACGGGCCGGCGGGTTGGCGGTGGGCTCTGGGTGAGGGGCGCCGGACGCGGCAGGGGCGTGGTTGGACGCTGTGCGATGTGGCGGTCCAGAGGTTGGAGGCGGGTGGGGTCCCTGAAGTGGGGTTATCGGGCGGCAGGACGCGATAGACATAGCGGCCTGCGGTTTGATCCCGGGTGATGTGGATCTGCTTCGGATTGGCGTGTTTGAAGCGGTTGTGCCAGCCGCAGCAGAGGGTGAGTTTGTCGATGTCGGTGGGGCTTTGGCCGAGGGCCCAGCCGGTGACGTGGTCGACTTCGCACAGCGTCCCGGGCACCTCGCAGCCCTGGACCGCGCAGGTCGGATAGAGGGTCTGGAGGACCTGGCGTTGGGCGGGGCTGGCGAAGCGTTGCCGGTGACCGAGGTAGAGCGGAACGTTCCCGCGGCCCAGGATGAGGGCTGAGACCCCGGCCGCCAGAGCGATGCGGCGGGCCTGGGCGGCGGGGATCGGAGTGCCGTCGGTGAGGCGTGCCGGTGCGTGGCCGCCGGTGAGGGTTTCGAGGTCGCAGATGACGGTGACGCGGGTGGCCTTGTGTCCGTCCGACAGGACGCTCGTCAACGCGGAAGCCGTGCGCTCGGACAGGTCACGGCGGTCGTCGGCACCGGCCGGTTTGGCCAGGGGCGCGAGAGCACCGTCCCAGATCGCGGCGTCTTCGGCGTTGAGCCACCCCTTGACGTAGCGGCCGCCGTCCAATGACCGGGTCGTGTCGATCCAGGAGCGTTCGTAGCCGCGACGAGCGTCGTCGGGTGCCCGTTCGGAGCCGTCACGCTCGGCGATAAGATCAGTGATCTTGTTGCCGAAGGAGGCGACCTTCCCCGCGGAGAAGCCCTGCCCGGCCAGGTCGAGGAGGATCTCTTCAGCGGTCGCGCAGTCCTCGTCGTTCAGCCGCGCGACCGCTGCGCCGATGGTGGAGGCATATCCGTAGGACAGCTCACCTGTGGCCAGTCGACGCGCCACTTCGGGAAGACGGTGACGCTGGCGGGCGAGGTGGAGGCGTTCCTTGGCGCGGGCCTCACGCATGCCCAGGCGGGTGCGCAGCCATGCCAGCGTGGACGGCAGGCCCCACCGGCGCATCTCCGCGGAGGCGTCGACTCGTCCGATCAAAGCGGCCAGCGCACTCTCATGCTGGTCGGTGGCGCGCGCGAGGACCTCGGCCTGCGCCATGCACACGGCCGGTGAGGCGGACGCCTCGCGCCGAGCGAGTTCGGCCGCAATCGACGCCGCCGCGTCCACCAGTTCGCCGGTGGACATCGACGCGATGTCGATCTCGCTCGAACACATGACTCTATGCTATCGAATGATTGCGACCCTTATCGCCTCGTGCAGGTGAGAATATTGAGGCTCTCCGGATAGTCGGCAGACCGTCCAGCTATTTCTGCCCGGGAGTCCGATGCCAAGTGCACGCTGCCGCGAACCATTTGTCAGGAAATATCACCCCGCCTTCTCGCCGCCACCGTCGGGGCCGAAGGCCCCGACACCGTCACCCGGCAGCGGACACGAAGAGCCGCAACCCCGCGCAGACCCGCAGCTTGGACACCATCCCCAGCCGCCGACCCCAGCCGAAGTGACTCCAGCCCACGGCGACCTCAACTTGCGCGCCGACCCGCCAGTGGCCACCGCAACTGGGCACCCACCGCAACCACACAAATCCGAGAAAAGACCGCCGTCACCATTACCGCAAGCAGAACACTCGCTAGCAACGCAGGCCGATTTCCGCCCTGATCCAGCTCAATGAGGAACGCGGAGACCGTTTTGGAGCAGGCCCTCGATCCCTCATCCGAGGAGCCGGTCTGGGCCGATCAGCAGGCGTAGGCGACTCCGCAGCCGGAGATGGCCGTCGGCCCGGCCCTGAAGCTGCCCTCCGCCACTCTGCCAACTACGTCTACGCCGTTCAGGCAGGCGTACCAGAGCCCGTCTCCTCGAATGAAGGCGATGGCAGCGAAACGAGCTTCGACGACACCATTGACCAGCCTGAACAGCCTCTCGCACGGCATCAGAAATCCACATCGCGCTGAGTTGCAGCAATCTCCGCCAGGTCGAGTCGACGCAGATGATCGGCGGCCCGTCCCGAGGCACCGCCACAGAAAGCCGAGCGTCGGCCACGTCACGAAGAGCCCCGGCCGCTCACGAAGAGACCCGGCCCCTCAACGAGAGGGGCTTCGGTGACATCGTGGACCTCTCCGAAGCGAACCTCGCACGAGGTCAGGAGTGCGCATCAGCTTGGGCGGTGCCTACGGCGGCCTGGCCGAGGCTTATGCCGCCGTCGTTCGGTGGGACGCGATGGTGCGTCAGTACCTCGAAGCCCGCGTCGGTGAGGCCGGATACCGCGCGTTCCAGCAAGAGCATGTTCTGGAAAACGCCGCCGGAGAGAGCGAC
>NZ_JBIQHY010000057.1:0-10504 GCF_044508335.1 Actinomadura sp. | reverse complement strand
GCTTGGCCCTCGTAGTTGATCCGGTCGCGGACGCCGAGGACGGCGGCTACCGCGTCGAACAGGCGGCCCATGCTTGAGGTGAGGGGTGCGTTGATGCGGCGCCGTGCCATTTCCGCGACCGTGGACCAGTCGGGGCGGCGCGCCACCGGCAGGTCCGAGGGTGCGCCGTATGCGGCGGCCATTCGCCAGGGCTCGCGGATCGCGGCGGCGCCGCCTGGCATCGGGACCGGTTCCAGGTGCCCGGCTCGTTCGAAACCGCGCAGGTCGGCGATGAGGAATTCGCCGCCCCAGAGGGTTCCGTCCGTCCCGTATCCGGTGCCGTCGAAGGCGACGCCGATGACCGGGCCGTCCGTTTCGTTGTCGGCCAGGCAGGACGCTATGTGCGCGTGGTGGTGCTGGACGGCGACGCCCGGCAGCTCCTGGTCGAGCGCGTACTTGGTCGACAGGTATTCGGGATGCGGGTCGTAGGCGATGACTTCCGGCTTGACGTCGAACAGCCGGAGGAAATGCTCGATGCCCTCTTCGAAGGCACGGAGTGTCTCGTAGTTCTCCAGGTCGCCGATGTGGTGGGAGATGAATGCCCGGCCGTCGCGGGTCAGGCAGAACGTGTTCTTCAACTCGGCGCCGCATGCCAGGACCGGTCGCCCTTTTGCGATGGGCACGGGTTCCGGTGTGTAGCCGCGTGATCGGCGAATTGGGAGCGTCCGGCCGCGGAACACCCGCACCACCGAGTCGTCGGTACGGGTGTGGATGGCGCGGTCGTGGAGCAGGAAGGCGTCGGCGATGCCGGCGAGGCGGTGGAGTGCGTCGTCGTCGCGGTGAGCGATCGGCTCGTCTGAGACGTTTCCGCTGGTCAAGACGGTTGGTTCGGTGATGAGGAGGTGGTGCAGAGGGGTGTAGGGCAGCATCAGGCCGATGTGTCCGTTGCCGGGCGCGACTCCGGAGGCGAGTGCCGCGTCCGGGCGGCGGCGGGCCAGGACGATCGGGCGTCTAGGGCCTGTCAGCAGCTCCTCCTCCGCCGCGGAGAGCACGCAGAGATCACGGGCGGCGGCCAGGTCGGGGACCATCACGGCGAACGGCTTGTCCTCGCGGTGCTTGCGCGAGCGGAGCGCGGCAACCGCGTCCTCTGACGCGGCTCGGGCGGCCAGGTGGTAGCCGCCCAGGCCCTTCACCGCGAGGACGGCGCCGCCCGCGAGCAGGTCGCGGGCTGCGGGGAGGGGATCGCCGGCGTGCGGGTGCAAGGTGAGGGCCGGGCCGCAGGACGGGCAGCACACCGGCTGGGCGTGGAACCGCCGGTCGGCCGGGTCCTCGTACTCGGCGGCGCACGGACCGCACATCGCGAAGCCCGCCATGGTCGTGTACGGACGGTCGTAGGGGACGTCCCTCACGATCGTGAAGCGCGGCCCGCAGTTCGTGCAGTTGATGAACGGGTACCGGTAGCGCCGGTCGCCGGGGTCGCGGAGTTCGCGCAGGCAGTCGTCGCAGGTCGCGGAGTCCCAGGAGACCAGTGCGCGACGCTCCCCCGACGCGTCGCTGCCCACGATCGCGAAGCCGCCGCGTCCTTCCGCGTCCAACCGGCGGGTGGTGACGCGTTCGACGACGGCGAGCCGGGGCGGGCGCGTGCGCAGCCCTTCGAGGAACCGTCCGACCACGTCGGGGGCGCCCTCGACCTCGATGAACACGCCGCGCGCGTCGTTGCCCACCAGGCCGGACAGTCCGAGCCCGGTCGCGAGCCCGTGCACGAAGGGGCGGAACCCGACGCCCTGCACGACCCCCTCGACCCGGACGCCCACTCTGACATCCACCCCGCCATCCTCCCCGGCGCCCCGCTAAGGCTTGGAAGAGGAGGCACAAGGTACGTCCTACTCCCCGTCAAGAAGGCGGGACGCCGGGTCGCGCGACCCTCGATACGAAGGCTGCTACTGGGCGGAGGTCACCCCCTCCTACCGGGCGGAGGTCACTCCCTCCTACCGGGCGGAGGTCACTCCGCTTCTCCGGTGTAGGCGGCGATGGTGCGGTCGGCGCAGGCGCGGGCGGTGGCCTCATCGGCGCCGGACGCCACGTGGGCTTCCCGCCATGCCTCGCCGCTCTGCCGGCTGAACTCCTTGCCCTCGTCCGTCGTGGCCCAGTCGGGGCCGACCTCCTCCGGGGCGTTCTTGCCGGTCGCCAGGTGCAGGGCGAGGCCGAGCAGCCCCATGTCCCAGCCGATGCCGACGGCGCCCGGGCCGAACTGGTCCCACATGTCGTCGTCGACGTGGGCGATGTGCTCCAGCTCGAAGCGCGCCCGGCCGTCCGGTTCCGGGGTCAGGCGGACCTCGATCCAGGACGTCTGGCCGCCGTACTCCCAGGTCGCGGAGTAGCTCTTGGGCGGATCGCACGTCTCGATCGTCCCGCCGGCGTTGCCTTCGAGCTGGTAGCGGCCGCCGAGCCGGAGGTCGCCGGAGATCGGCAGGAACCAGCGGGGGATCCGCTCCGGGTTGGTGACGGCGTCCCACAGGTCCTCGACGTCGGTGTCGTAGACCTGGCTGACGGTCGCCGTGCGCGCGGTGCCGGCCTCCAGCACCCGCTCGCCGACCTTGCGCCGTACCGCGTTGATCTGCCCCGTGACTTCGATCATGCTTCGCTCCCTGGGTCGTTGCGGCGTGCGCGCTTGCCCCGGGCGATCTCGGTCGCCAGGGCGTCGAGATGCGGTGTCCAGAACCGGCGGAACCGGTCGAGCCAGGCGTCGACCTCGCGCAGCGGCGCGGAGTCGACCGCGTACAGCCGGCGTGTCCCCTCCGCCCGCACCACCGCGAACCCGCTGTCGCGCAGCACCTTCAGATGCTGCGACACCGCGGGCTGCGAGATCCCGAACTCCTCCCGGACGACCGCCGTGACCTCGCCGGACGACCGCTCGCCGTCGGCGAGCAGCTCCAGAATCCGGCGCCGCACGGGGTCGCCCAGCACATCGAACGCGTGCACGAGACTCAAAGTACAGCCTTCACTTATATAAGCCAATACTTAAGAAAGATCATCCGCCCGAGTCGCGTCGAGTGGCGGGCGGGCCTCGTCCTCGGGCGGAGCGGCGGAGGAGTCCCCCTCCGCCGCCTCGTCGGTCGCGCGGAGGTCGTCCGCCAGTTCCCGCGCGTTCTCGTACCGTGCGGCGGGGTCGGCGGCCGTCGCCCGGTCGATCACGCGGCGCAGCCCCGCCGAGACCGGCAGGGACGCGGTGTCGAGCGGGATGCCGTGCTGCAACTCCTCCATCACCTCGTGCGCGGGCCGCTCGGCGAACGGATGCCGGCCGGTCAGGCAGACGTACAGGACGACGCCGAGCGCGTAGATGTCGACGCGGCCGTCCACGGGCGCGCCGCGTGCCTGCTCCGGCGCCATGTACAGCGGTGTGCCGACGACCACGCCGATCTGGGTGTCCCAGGACTCAAGGTTTTTCTCGACCGACTTCGCGATGCCCAGATCGATGAGGACGGGCCCCTGGCCGCGCACCATGATGATGTTGCCGGGTTTGATGTCGAGCCGCGCCAGCCCCTGGGAGTGCAGGTAGCCGAGCACCTCCGCCATGGTGATCGCGATGCCGACCGCCTCGCCCGGCGGCAGCCCGCCCGCCGGCCCCGTCCGCGACCCCGCGACGAGGTCGCTGAGCGATTCGCCCTGGAGGTACTCCATGACGATGGCGAACCCGTCCTCCTGCTCGACGATGTCGAACACCTCCACCACATTCGGGTGGCGGACGGACTTGCTGATCTCCGCCTCGCGCCTGAACCGCCGGACGGCGTTGCCGTCGTCGGCCAGGGCGGTGCGCAGCAGTTTGACGGCCACCACGCGCTGCAGCACCAGGTCGAAGCCCTCGTACACCGAGCTCATCCCGCCCTCGCCGATCAGGCGGCGCAGCTCGTAGCGGTCGCCCAGCCCCTTGCGCCGCAGCTCCGGTGCGGGCCGGGCGGCCGGCCGAGGCTCGGACGGCCCGGAGGAGGGACGGGGAAGAGGCGGCTCGTGCCGGTCCGCCCCCGAGGGAGGCGGCCGGCGGAGGGTGACGGTGCTGTCCCCCAGCATCTGCGGGGACAGCGTGAACTCCAGTTCGGCGCGCTCGGTCTGGCTCGTCACGGCGAGCCCGCGGAGGCGCCGCATCGTGTCGTCCGCCAGCCGGTAGGAGGTGAGCCGGGAGTCCGAGACGTCCACGACGAACGTCGAATCGGCGTCGACCCGGCGGACGACTGCCAGGACGCCTGTCCGCTCCAGGTGCTCCAGGAGCAGGTCCACGGCGGCGGGCGTGATCCGCAGGAGCGCGTCGAAGTCCCCTTCCTCGACGGCCTTCACGATGTCGGAGGAGGTGAACGGCAGGCCGTCGCTGCGCAGGATCCAGTCGAGGACGTAGTAGCCGCCGAGGCGCCACCGGTCCTGGTCTATCTCGGTGGGGAACACCTTCCCGCGCGTGTCGGCGAAGAAGGCGCGGAGCGTGTCCTCCATCTGCGCGTAGAACGCGACCTTGCCCCAGTCGGCGTCGGTTATCCGCAGCCGGGGCCGGCCCTGCCGCCACACCACGAAGGTGTGCAGTTCCTGCAGGAGCCGGCGCAGGACGCCGCGGGCCTTGAAGGCGAGGTAGCGGCGCAGCGCATCCAGCGGCTCCCTGGCCGCCTCGTCCACGGGCCCGTCGACGAGGCCGTCCAGCAGGACGGACGGCGCCTCCCAGTTGCACGGGGTGTAGAGCCGCCAGGCGAAGACGCTCTCGTAGACGCTGTTGCCCCGGCCCGAGTCGAGGAGCACCTGGTCCTGCAAGTCGGGCCCGGCGACCATCAGGTAGTAGGCGCCCGGCATCGTCACGACGTTCTTCATGCCGCCGAGGAGCTTCTCGACCACCGCCATGCCGTCCTGGACGGCGGTCAGCTTGTCCATCTCGTCCAGGACGACGACCAGGCTGATCGGGAACGGCCCACGCCGGGACCTGCCGAGGCCGCGCAGGGGGCCGCGCAGGAGGCCGCGGGGTGGGGGCGGGGCGGCGGACAGCATGCGGACGACGCGCATCATGTCGTGTTCGACGTCGGTCTCGGAGTACGCCAGGAACGCCGCCTCCGTCGCCAGTGACCGGGTCCGCTTGGCCGAGAGGCCGACCTTGGGCAGCGAGACGCCGGTGGATCCGGCGAGCTTCGCGGCGAGCGCCGACATGCCGATGTCGGCGGTGGCCGTCCGCTCGGTGGCGTCGGAGCGCATCTCCTTGAACGACAGCGACGTCCGCATGTAGGTCAGGAGGAGCGCCTGCCTGGTGGTGTCCGGCAGCGTCTCGAAAGCGCCCGCCTCGTTCAGCGCCTCGAAGACCCGGCGGACGATCGCGAACAGCAGATGCTCGGTGGACATCGGGCGCGCCACGCTCAGCACCACGGGCAGGACGCGGCGTCCGGGCGGAGGGTCTCGTTCCAGATCTTCCAGCACGCGCTGGACGAGCGTGGTCTTGCCGACCCCGCGGAACCCGGAGATGAGGAACGTGCCGCCCCGGGAGAACGTGATCCGCTCCCGCAGCGCCTCCGCCAGGGACCCGTCCGCGAGGTCGGGCAGGCCGGGTTCGGCGCGGCTCAGCGGCTCGTGGACGTAGCGGAAGCCGTCGCGCAGCGGGACGTCCAGAATCGCGGCGTCGTCGGCGTCCCGCCGGGGCGGCGGCAGCGGCGGCGGGCTGCGCCGCCGTCGCGCGCCGAAGGCGAGCCGCGCGAGGTCCAGGGTCTTCAGGTAGGCGGAGGCGACCATGGCGAGCGGGGGCTTCGCGAGCCAGAGCCGGATCGCGGCCGACCTGCCGCGCGGTGCCCTCCGGGCGTGCTCGCGCGTGAAGCTGTGCGTGCTCTCCGCTTCACCGGGCGCCATGACCGCCTCCGCCGCGGCGGTGGGCCCGGCGCCGATGGCGTACGCCGGCGGATGGTGCCGCGCCGACCGCCCGGACTCTCACGGCCGGCCGCGGACGGGTCGCGGATCGGCCGCGACCGCGCATCGGCCCCCTCGGGCCGGGCGGCGCACCGATCGCGTCTCCAAGCACATGCTCATTTTTCCCGCAGGCGCGGGAGTCCGCCGGGTCAACGGCTACTTGTGGACAACAGTTCTTCGAAGGGAACCGGGTTCTCGTACGGGTCGTCCTTCGCCGGGGCCGGACGCGCCTCCATCAGGGCCGCGAGTTCGGCGCCGGCGCGGGCGACGCGGTCCGGGAGGGCGGTGTCGGCGCTCCCCCAGTCCTCGGACGCCGCGTAGACGGCGGTCGGGACGACGCTGGTGCGCAGGTAGGCGAACAGCGGCCGCATGGCGTAGTCGATGGCCAGGGAGTGGCGGGCGGTGCCGCCGGTCGCGCCGAGCAGCACCGGCTTGCCTTCCAGGGCGTCCCGGTCGAGGACGTCGAAGAACGTCTTGAACAGGCCGGTGTAGGACGCGTTGAAGACGGGTGTGACGGCGATGAGGCCGTCCGCGCCCGTCACGGTCTCGACGGCGGCGCGGAACGCCCCCGACGGGAAGCCGGTCAGGGTGGCGTCGACCATGGCGTGCGCGTGGTCGCGCAGCTCGATCGTCTCGACGGCGGTGTCGCCGCGCAGGGCCTCGGCGGTCGCGGCGGCGAGGCGGTCGGCGAGCAGCCGGGTGGACGACGGCCGCCCGAGACCGGCGGAGACGACGGCGAGCGTGGTCACTTGACCCCCTCTGCGGGAAGGGCGGCGAGACGGGACGCGTGGGTCGGGGCGGTCGCCGGGACGTGCGCCGGGCGGAGCGCCTCGAACTCCTTGCGCAGCACCGGGACGACCTCCTCGCCCAGCATGTCGAGCTGCTCCAGGACGGTCTTCAGCGGCAGCCCCGCGTGGTCCATCAGGAACAGCTGGCGCTGGTAGTCGCCGAAGTGGTCGCGGAACGTCAGCGTCTTGTCGATCACCTGCTGCGGGCTGCCGACGGTGAGCGGCGTCTCGGCGGTGAACTCCTCCAGGGACGGCCCGTGCCCGTAGACGGGGGCGTTGTCGAAGTACGGGCGGAACTCGCGGACGGCGTCCTGGGAGTTCTTCCGCATGAACACCTGCCCGCCGAGGCCGACGATGGCCTGGTCGGCGGAGCCGTGCCCGTAGTGCTCGAAACGCTGCCGGTACAGGCCGATCAGGCGCTGGAAGTGCTCCTTCGGCCAGAAGATGTGGTTGGCGAAGAAGCCGTCGCCGTAGTAGGCGGCCTGCTCGGCGATCTCCGGGCTGCGGATCGAGCCGTGCCACACGAACGGCGGCACCCCGTCCAGCGGGCGCGGCGTCGAGGTGAACGACTGCAGCGGCGTGCGGAACTTGCCCTCCCAGTCGACGACGTCCTCGCGCCAGAGCCGGTGCAGGAGGTGGTAGTTCTCGATGGCGAGCGGGATGCCGTCGCGGATGTCCTTGCCGAACCACGGGTAGACGGGTCCGGTGTTGCCGCGCCCCATCATCAGGTCCACCCGGCCGTCGGCGAGGTGCTGGAGCATCGCGTAGTCCTCGGCGATCTTCACCGGGTCGTTGGTGGTGATCAGCGTCGTCGCGGTGGACAGGATGAGCCGCTCGGTGCGGGCCGCGATGTAGCCGAGCATCGTCGTCGGGGAGGACGGGACGAACGGCGGGTTGTGGTGCTCGCCGGTCGCGAAGACGTCCAGCCCGACCTCCTCGGCCTTGAGGGCGATGGTCACCATGGCCTTGATCCGCTCGGCCTCGGTGGGGACGCGGCCGTCGGTCGGATCGGGGGTGACGTCGCCGACCGAGAAGATCCCGAACTGCATGGCGGCCTCCGAGATAGTAGAACGTTCAATCATTCTATCGGAACCGCGCGCGGCGGGCCCGTATTCCTGCCGTGTCAGGCCGCGCGGGCAACGTCCCGCTCGAGCGCGTCGACCGGCCAGGCGCCGACCGTCCCGGCGGGGACGGCGAGACGCTGAGCCTGCGTCCGGGGGAGCCGTCCCCGCCGGGGTGGCTGATCACGCGCACGCCCGGCGGGCCGGTCTGGGAGCACGGGTCCGCGGACGCGGACGTGACCGCCACCGGGCCCGTCCAGGACCTGCTGCCGGTGTCGGCGCGCCGGCTCGCCCCGGACGACGCCGCCGAGGTGAAGGCGACCGGCGACGCGTCGCTCCTGGAGCACTGGCTCGCCCACTCGGCGGTCTGGCCGGACGCCGTCGCCGTCAGGTGCCATCGCGAACCACATCTGGTCTGACGGGCCGCCGCGGGGGAATGCTCGGGTACATGATCGGTGAACACGTGCTCGCCGGATACGTTCCCGACGCGGGCGGGCGGGAGGCGCTCGACCTCGCGCGCGGCATCGTCACGCTGACCGGCGGCCGGCTGAGCGTGGCGCACGTCCACCCGCCGGACCTGCCGGCCGCCGCCGGGGAGGCCCGCGCGGTCCTGGACCCGCTCGCCGACCTCCTGGACGGCCAGCCGGCCGACCTGATCGTCCAGGAGGGGCGCAGCGTCGGGCGCGGGCTCACCGTGCTCGCCAGCCGGATCGGCGCCGATCTGATCGTCGTCGGCTCCCCCGAGGGCGGCGCCCGCGGCCGCATCGGCGTCGGCGCCGCCGCCGACCACCTGCTGCACTCGGCGACCGAGGCGGTGATGCTCGCGCCGTCCGGCTACAGCCCGCCGGACGAGCTCGGCCGGATCACCGTCATGTACGTCCGGCGGCCCCAGTGCGACGAGGCGGTCATCCGCGCCGCGCAGGCCGCCGAGCGCCTGGACGTCCCGCTCCGGCTGGTCACCCTCGCCATCGGGGACGTGGACGGCGACCCGCTCCGCGACGACCTGGCGCTCGCCATCCGGCTCGCCCTCGACTCGGCCGACCTGCTCCCCGAGGAGGTGTCCGCCGAGCTCGCCGAGGGCGACGACGTCGCCGACGCCCTGGACGACGTCGACTGGCCCGAGGGCGAGCTCCTCGTCTGCGCGTCCAGCGAGGACGCCGCCGCCCACCGCGTCTTCCTGGGGGAGGTCGCGCTGAAGGTCCTGCGGGCGGCCCCGTGTCCGGTCACCGTCCTCCCGCGTGGCTACTACTGAGTAGTCCGTTTTGACCGTTTACCCGGAACAGGTTGCCGCCCGTCGTTTACCTGCATTACATTCCGTCGAGATCGGAACGTGACCATTGGAACGGTCGTTTCAGACGACGGGGCACAGACAGGGCACGTTCCTCCCCCCGGTCGGGCGCACCCTGCCCGAACGAGCGAGGCGCTGGGAGCGAGATGGACCCGATCGGCAAGAAGCTGCTCGACATCGCCAAGAAGGAGCTCGGCTACACCGAGCACGGCGACGGCTACACCAAGTTCGGCGAGTGGTACCGCAAGAACGTCGACGGCGACCACGACGAGTACTTCTCCACCGCCCCCTGGTGCGACATGTTCCTCGCCTGGGCCGCCGACAAGGCCGACGTCACCGACCAGGCCGGGCAGTTCGCCTCGACCGTCGAGCACGCCAAGTGGTTCAAGAAGCACGACGCCTGGGGCCACGACCCCGAACCCGGCGCCATCGTCTTCTACGACTGGAACGGCTCCCACGACATCGACCAGATCGACCACGTCGGCATCGTCGAGAAGGTCGACGGGCACACCCTCCACACCATCGAGGGCAACGCCGAGGGCTACAAGCTCATGCGCAAGACCCGCGACACCGGCACCGTCGTGGGCTACGGGTACCCGTCCAAGGTCAAGGTCGAGGCCAAGTACACCCCCAAGCACGCCGCCCCCGCCCCCACCGTCGACCAGGTCGGCGCCCCGGTCACGTCCACGCACACCCACGAGGCCGAGCACAACGGCGCCGCCGAGCCGCTCCCCGCCCAGGACGTCGTCCTCGGCGGCATCCTCGCCTTCATCCTCTGCGGCACCGTCGCGCTCGCCGCCGGCCGCGCCGCCGCCGCCAAGGCCCCCACCTCCCCGCCGATCCGCGTCCGCAAGCGCGGCAAGCACCACCGCCCGTCCACCCCCGTCGCCCTCCCGGCCGACGTCACCCCCGCCGACCTCGACGCCGCGGACGCCGGCACCACCCTCATGCCCGCCCTCTCCCTCGCCGCCGCCCACGAGGCCGAGGACCGCGAGTTCTGGGGCCGCATCGCCCACCTCGAAGAGGACAAGGAACTCGACTTCTGGAACACCCTCCACGCCGAACTCACCGAGGAGACCCCCGCTCTGTACGCAAGCACTCCAGGATTCCGCTAGAGTTGTCCATGCGAGCCCGGAGGGCGACCTCCGGACCGGCACGCGGACGTGGCTCAGTTGGTAGAGCATCACCTTGCCAAGGTGAGGGTCGCGGGTTCGAATCCCGTCGTCCGCTCTGAGAGGCCCCATCAGGTCTCGCTCTGGTGGAGTGGCCGAGAGGCGAGGCAACGGCCTGCAAAGCCGTGTACACGGGTTCAAATCCCGTCTCCACCTCGCATCGCAAGGGCGATTAGCTCAGTGGGAGAGCGCTACCTTGACACGGTAGAGGCCACTGGTTCAATCCCAGTATCGCCCACTTCGGAGTTGGGAGTGGTGTGCTCGGAGCCTTGTGGCTCCTTCGCCGCCACTCCT
>NZ_JBIQHY010000007.1:106795-109544 GCF_044508335.1 Actinomadura sp. | reverse complement strand
CGAACGTCGTCAGGATCAGCACCTTCGGATCGTGCGACGCCGCACCCTCCCGGATGATCCGCCGCGTCGCCTCGATCCCGTCCACGCCCGGCATCCGGATGTCCATCAGCACCACGTCCGGAAGCAGCGACCGCGTCATCTCCACCGCCGCCGCGCCGTCCCCGGCCTCGCCGACCACCGCGATGTCGGCCTCCGCCTCCAGAATCAGCCGGAACCCCGTCCGCAGCAGCGGCTGGTCGTCCACCAGCAGCACCCGCACCGTCGTCATCGCGCCGCCCCGGCCGAACGCCCACCCGGTCCGCTCATCGTCCCGCTCCTCGCCTCACGACGCACTGACACAACACCACCGTCCGCACCCGGGACGCCCCGCCGGCCATCACGCCTCCAGCGGGAAACGCGCCCGCACACCGAACCCGCCGCCGACCCGCGGCCCGATCCTCAACTCGCCACCGTACAGCGCCACACGCTCGTACATGCCGACCAGGCCATGCCCCGGATTGTCCCCGTTGTCGGCCATGAACGTCGCCGTGCCGCGCCCGTCGTCCTCCACCTCCACCGTCAGGTCGTCGTCCCCGTAGTACAGCCGCACCCACGCCCGCGCCTGCGGCCCCGCATGCTTCAGCGTGTTCGTCAGCGCCTCCTGGATCAGCCGGAACGCCGCCACGTCCACCCCCGGCGACGGCGACCGCGCCTCACCCTCGATCCACAGCTGCACCGACAGGCCCGTCTCCCGCACATGGTCCAGCAGCTCCCCGAGATCCCCCAGACCCGGCTGCGGCGCCAGCTCCCGGCCCGCCTGCTCGGCGTCCCGGTCCGTCCGCAGCACCCCCACGATCCGCCGCATCTCGCTCAGCGCCGTCCGCCCGACCTCCTCGATCGTCGACATCGCCTCCCGCGCGCTGCCCGGATCCCGGTCGATGATCCGCCGCGCCGCCCCCGCCTGCACCGTCATCACGCTCACATGGTGCGCCACCACGTCGTGCAGCTCCCGCGCGATCCGCGACCGCTCCTCGATCCGCGCCGCCCGCGCGTCCGTCCCCCGCGCCCGCTCCAGCCGCGCCGCCCGGTCCTCCAGCTCCGCGAAGTACGCCCGCCGCAGCCGCAGGTTCCGCCCCAGCATCCACACGCCGACCACCAGCGCCGAATCGGTGATCACCACCACCGGCTCCGACGACAGCGGCAGCATCAGCAGCAGATACGCCAGGAAGTACACGAACGCGACCAGCCCGCCCAGCGCGCTCTGCGCCAGCCCCCGGTGCGCCGCCACGCTGTACACCGCGATCAGGAACGCCACCACGTCCGGCACCGCCGGCGGATACTGCAGCGCCGCCGTCAGCGCCTCACCGCCGATGATGAACAGCAGCACCGGCAGCGGATGCCGCCGCCGCCACGCCAGCGCCCCCGTCACCACGACGACGAGCAGCCCGTTCCACACGTCCGGCGACCGGAACGCCGCGAAGTCCTCGCCGTCCGGGAGCTCCTGCAGGAACAGCTGCGGCAGCCCCACCAGCAGCAGCCCGAAAGCGAGCAGCGCGTCAGCCGCCAGCGGGCGCGCCTGCAGCCAGGCCCGGGCGGCGTGAAGACCACGGATGCGGGGTGACACGCCACTCACCCTAGGAGGTCGCGGCAGGTCCCGACCCCTCCTGGACGCGGATCCGCCGTCATCCCCAAGGATGAGCCCGCGACCCGCCCCGGACCGGCCCCGGGCCCGCGCACCGCGCCGCTACAGATCCCCGTGCTCCCGCGCCGCGCCCTCCGGGTCGGCGCCCTCCAGATCCGCCGGGGAGGGCCGCCGCACCGGCGCCTCCGGCAGCGGCGGGGGAGTGCCCCCGAACTCCGGGCACCGCTCCTTGTGATCGCACCAGTCGCACAGCCGCCCCGCACGCGGCCGCCACTCGCCCGTCTCCATCGCCCGCCGGATCGCCGCCCACAGCGCCTCCACCTTCCGCTGCGTCGCCCGCAGATCCGCCTCGTCCGGCTCGTACCGCAGGATCTCCCCGTTCCCCAGGTACATCAGCTGCAGCAGCCGCGGCACCCGCCCCCGCAGCCGCCACAGCACCAGCGCGTAGAACTTCATCTGGAACAGCGCCCGCGCCTCGAAATCCGCCCGCGGCGCCGTCCCCGTCTTGTAGTCCACGATCCGCACGTCGCCGCTCGGCGCCACGTCCACCCGGTCGATGTACCCGCGCAGCTTCAGCCCCGACTCCAGCACCGTCTCCACGAACAGCTCGCGCTCCGCCGGCTCCAGCCGCCGCGGATCCTCCAGCGTGAAGTACCGCTCCACCATCCGCCGCGCCTGCCCGAGCCACTCCGCCCGCTCCGCCTCCCCGGCCTCCCCGTCCGCGAACAGCCCCGCCAGCTCCGGCTCCGCCGCCAGCAGCCGCTCCCACTCCGGCCCCAGCATCTCCAGCGCCGCCGCCGGCGTCCGCCCCGCCGTCGGCAGATCGAACAGCCGCTCCAGCACCGCGTGCACCAGCGTCCCCCGCACCGCCGCCGCGCTCGGCCGCTCCGGAATCCGGTCGATCACCCGGAACCGGTACAGCAGCGGACACGTCATGAAATCGCCCGCACGGGACGGCGACAACGACCCCACCACCACGACGTCCCCCGCGCCGCCGCCCCCGCCCCGCGCGGACGGAACGGACGCCTCACTACCCGCCTCGGTCGTCGTCATGGCACAGCAGACTAGGCGACACCCCCGACGAAAATCCGGCGCCCCGCCGTCCCGCCCCCGCCGGCACAGGACACG
>NZ_JBIQHY010000007.1:98894-106695 GCF_044508335.1 Actinomadura sp. | reverse complement strand
GCGGCACGACCCGCCCCCCGGGGCCGTAGCATCGGAGACGTGACGAACAGCGCGCCCCCGACCCAGGGCAGGACACCGGCCGGAGGCCCCGGCCACGACGACGGCCGCACCCCGCGGCCCGGACTCTCCATGGGCCGCGTCCTCGGCATCCCCCTCTACGTCTCACCCTCCTGGTTCATCGTCGCCGTCCTCGTCACCGTCATGTTCGAAGGCCAAGTCCACGACGTCGTCGCCCGCCCCCTCAGCTACCTCGTCGCCTTCACCTACGCCGTCCTCCTCTACGGCTCCGTCTTCGTCCACGAACTCAGCCACGCCGTCACCGCCCGCATCTTCGGACTCCCCGTCCGCTCCGTCACCCTCCACGTCCTCGGCGGCGAGACCTCCATCGAACGCGAAGCCCCCACCCCCGGCCGCGAATTCCTCATCGCCTTCGCCGGACCCCTCACCAACCTCGTCCTCGCCGGCCTCGGCCTCCTCGCCCACGCCGCCCTCGCCCTCCCCGACGTCGCGCTCCTCCTCCTCGAAGCCCTCACCTTCGCCAACCTCCTCGTCGGCCTGTTCAACCTCCTGCCCGGCCTCCCCCTCGACGGCGGACGCCTCGTCCGCGCCGCCGTCTGGAAGGCCACCGGACGCAGCCGCAGCGGCGCCATCATCGCCGGCTGGGTCGGCCGCGCCGTCGCCATCGGCTGCCTCATCGCCGGCGCCTACCTCGCCACCTACACCACCACCGCCGACGACGGCGGCATCGGCTGGCTCGCCCTCCTCTGGTCCGCCCTCATCGCCTCCTTCATCTGGGTCGGCGCCACCCAGGCCATCCGCGCCGAACGCGTCCGCGACCGCATCCCCCTGCTGTCCGCCCGCGCCCTCGCCCGCCGCGCCACCCTCGTCACCGCCGACACCCCACTCGCCGAAGCCGTCCGCCGCGCCCACGCCGACCACGCCGGCGCCATCGTCATCGCCGACCACGACGGCCGCCCCCTCGGCCTCGTCAACGAGAAGGCCGTCACCGCCACCCCCGAGCACCGCCGCCCCTGGATCACCGCCGGCGAACTGTCCCGCGGCCTCCACGACGACCTCACCCTCCCCGCCGACATCGCCGGCGACGACCTCCTCGACGCCCTCCGCCGCGCCCCCGCCTCCGAATACCTCCTCGTCGAACCCGACGGCCGCGTCTACGGCGTCCTCGCCGTCAGCGACGTCGACCGCGCCTTCAGCGGCATCTGAACCCGACCGCCCGGGCCGCGCCCCGGCCCCACCGCCGCGGTCCGGCCCGCCCGCACCCGCCGATAGCCTTGACCTCCATGAGCGAACCCCAGCCCGACGGACCCGCCCCCGCACCCGGCCGCATCCCCCACGGCCCCTTCCGCCCAGGCGACCAGGTTCAGCTCACCGACCCCAAAGGCCGCATCAACACCATCACCCTGCAACCCGGCAAGCTCTACCACTCCCACAAGGGCTCCGTCCCCCACGACGACATCATCGGCAGCCCCGAAGGCAGCGTCTTCCGCTCCACCGGCGGCACCGAATACCTCGCCTTCCGCCCCCTCCTCGCCGACTTCACCCTCCGCATGCCCCGCGGCGCCGCCGTCGTCTACCCCAAGGACGCCGCCCAGATCATCGCCATGGCCGACATCTTCCCCGGCGCCCGCGTCATCGAAGCCGGCGCCGGATCCGGCGCCCTCACCTGCTCCCTCCTGCGCGCCGTCGGCGAACACGGCCTCGTCTCCTCCTACGAACGCCGCCCCGACTTCGCCGACATCGCCCGCGGCAACGTCGAGAAGTTCTTCGGCGGCCCCCACCCCGCCTGGCGCCTCACCGTCGGCTCCCTCGAACACGCCCTCACCGAAACCGACGTCGACCGCGTCGTCCTCGACATGCTCGCCCCCTGGGAGACCCTCGACGCCGTCGCCAAAGCCCTCGTCCCCGGCGGCCTCGTCTGCGCCTACATCGCCACCACCACCCAGATGTCCCGCATCGTCGAAGACCTCCGCGCCCACGGCAACTTCGCCGAGCCCTACGCCTTCGAGACCCTCCTCCGCTCCTGGCACGTCGACGGCCTCGCCGTCCGCCCCGACCACCGCATGGTCGGCCACACCGGCTTCCTCGTCACCGCCCGCCGCCTCGCCGACGGCGTCACCCCGCCCGCCCGCCGCCGCCGCCCCGCCAAAGGCGCCCACCCCGCCCCCGGCGGCGGCCCGCCCGGCGACCGCGGCGCCACGCCCGGGCGACCCCCCGCGCCATAGATCACACCCCCGCCGCTCCCTCCCGACGTCACCCACCGTCACCTGCGCCCGCCGCCGCCCGCCGCCACCGGCCGCCCCGCACCGCGACGCGCCGCACCCGCCACCCGCGACCCGGAGACACACCCCACATCCACCGAACTCGGCAAACCCCCCGCCACGACACGCCCGAACCCGAGAACCCCCAGGTCCAAGGCCCGTAACCCCCCGACCCGCACCACCCCCGCAGCGCCCCTCCCAACCCCCCGGGAAGACCCCCGCACGACACGAACACCGAATGGGCAGGTTACGGAAGCCCTCCAGATAGGTAGGGTCTCAGTAGGTCGTCGGCTCTCTTCGTGAGGAGGTGACGGGGCGTGGCCGCTCGTGACGATGCTGGGGCGCGCAGGGCGCAGCACGAAAAGGAGGTCAAGGACCTCCAAACGCAGATCTCCTTCCTGGAGGAGGAGATCTCCGTGCTGCGCCGCAAGCTCGCGGAATCCCCGCGCCAAGTACGCGTACTGGAAGAACGCCTCCATGAGGCACAGGCGAACCTGGCCGCCGTAACCGGCCAGAACGAGCGACTCGTAGCGACCCTCAAAGAGGCTCGCGAACAGATCGTGGCGCTCAAGGAGGAGGTCGACAGGCTCGCACAACCACCGTCCGGATTCGGCGTCTTCCTCGAAGCGCGCGACGACGGAACGGTCGACATCTTCACCGGCGGACGCAAACTCCGCGTGAACGTCAGCCCCGCCGTCGACATCGACGAACTCCAGCGCGGCCAAGAGGTCATGCTCAACGAGGCCCTCAACGTCGTCGAAGCACTCGACTTCGAAGAGCAGGGCGAAGTCGTCATGCTCAAGGAGCTCTTCGACGACGGCGAACGCGCCCTCGTCATCGCGCACGCCGACGAGGAACGCGTCGTCAAACTCGCCGAGCCGCTCCGCGGAGTCCCCCTCCGCGCCGGCGACTCCCTCATGCTCGAACCCAGGTCCGGCTACGCCTACGAGAAGATCCACAAGGCCGAAGTCGAAGAACTCGTCCTCGAAGAGGTCCCCGACATCTCCTACGACGAGATCGGCGGCCTCGGCTCCCAGATCGAAATGATCCGCGACGCCGTGGAACTTCCCTACCTGCACGCCGACCTCTTCCGCGAGCACCAGCTCCGGCCCCCCAAGGGCGTCCTCCTCTACGGACCCCCCGGATGCGGCAAGACCCTCATCGCCAAGGCCGTCGCCAACTCCCTCGCCAAACAGGTCGCCGAGAAGACCGGCCAGGAAGGCAAGAGCTTCTTCCTCAACATCAAGGGCCCCGAGCTCCTCAACAAGTACGTCGGCGAGACCGAGCGGCACATCCGCCTCGTCTTCCAGCGCGCCCGCGAAAAGGCGTCCGCCGGAACCCCCGTCATCGTCTTCTTCGACGAGATGGACTCCATCTTCCGCACCCGCGGCTCCGGCGTCTCCTCCGACGTCGAGAACACCATCGTCCCGCAGCTCCTCAGCGAGATCGACGGCGTCGAAGGCCTGGAGAACGTCATCGTCATCGGCGCCTCCAACCGCGAGGACATGATCGACCCCGCGATCCTGCGCCCCGGCCGCCTCGACGTCAAAATCAAGATCGAACGGCCCGACGCCGAAGCCGCCAAGGACATCTTCTCCAAGTACATCCTCACCGGACTCCCGCTCCACCCCGACGACCTCAAGGAGCACGGCGGCTCCGAAGAGGCCACCGTCGAGGCCATGATCCAGCGGACCGTCGAGCGCATGTACACCGAAAGCGAAGAGAACCGCTTCCTGGAGGTCACCTACGCCAACGGCGACAAGGAAGTCCTCTACTTCAAGGACTTCAACTCCGGCGCGATGATCCAGAACATCGTCGACCGCGCCAAGAAGATGGCCATCAAGCAATACCTCGACACCGGCCAGAAAGGCCTCCGCGTCAGCCACCTCCTCGCCGCCTGCGTCGACGAGTTCAGCGAGAACGAAGACCTGCCCAACACCACCAACCCCGACGACTGGGCCCGCATCTCCGGCAAGAAGGGCGAACGGATCGTCTACATCCGCACCCTCGTCTCCGGCACCAAGGGCGCCGAAGCCGGACGGTCCATCGACACCGTCGCCAACACCGGCCAGTACCTGTAACGCCCCGCACCATGACGGCAACCGCGCGGCGGCCCCCCGGACGGGAGGCCGCCGCGCGCGCCGGCCGCGCCGCCGCCCCGGCGCGCCGCGCCACGCCCCCCGATGCGGCCCTGTCCCGTCGCCCCACCCCCGCCGCCCCGATAGGCTCGACGATATGAGTGTTCGGCGGGTGATGGGCATCGAGACCGAGTACGGCATCTCCGTGCCCGGGCAACCAGGGGCCAACGCGATGGTGACCTCCTCCCAGGTGGTCAACGCCTACCTCGCGGCATCGGCGGCGCGCGCCCGCAGGGCCCGCTGGGACTTCGAAGAGGAGAACCCCCTCCGCGACGCCCGCGGCTTCGACCTCGCCCGCGAGGTCGCCGACCCCACCCAGCTCACCGACGAGGACCTCGGCCTCGCCAACGTCATCCTCACCAACGGCGCCCGCCTCTACGTCGACCACGCCCACCCCGAGTACTCCGCACCCGAGTGCACCAACCCCCGCGACGCCGTCATCTGGGACAAGGCCGGAGAACGCGTCATGGCCGACGCCGCACAGCGCGCCGCCATGGTCCCCGGCACCCACCCCATCCAGCTCTACAAGAACAACACCGACAACAAGGGCGCCTCCTACGGCTGCCATGAGAACTACCTCATGCGCCGCGAGACCCCCTTCGCCGACATCGTCCGGCACCTCACCCCCTTCTTCGTCTCCCGCCAGGTCGTCACCGGCGCCGGCCGCGTCGGCATCGGCGTCGACGGCCGCGGCGACGGCTTCCAGATCAGCCAGCGCGCCGACTTCTTCGAAGTCGAAGTCGGCCTGGAGACCACCCTCAAACGCCCCATCATCAACACCCGCGACGAACCCCACGCCGACCCCGAGAAGTACCGGCGGCTCCACGTCATCATCGGCGACGCCAACATGGCCGAGCTGTCCACCTACCTCAAGCTCGGCACCACCTCCCTCGTGCTCGCCATGATCGAGGACGGCTTCCTCACCGTCGACCTGTCCGTCGACATGCCCGTCGCCGCCCTGCGCGCCGTCTCCCACGACCCGTCCTGCAAGCACCTGCTCACCCTCCGCGACGGTCGCAAGATGACCGCCGTCCAGCTCCAGATGGAGTACCTCGAGCAGTCCCGCAAGTACGTCGAGGACCGCTTCGGCGCCGACGTCGACGAGATGACCAAGGACGTCCTCGACCGCTGGGAGTCCGTCCTGCACCGCCTCGGCGACGACCCCATGCAGCTGTCCCGCGAGCTCGACTGGGTCGCCAAGCTCGCCCTCCTGGAGGGCTACCGCACCCGCGACGGCCTCGACTGGTCCCACCCGCGCCTGCACCTCGTCGACCTGCAGTACGCCGACATACGGCCCGACAAGGGCCTCTACAACCGGCTCGTGAGCCGCGGCCGCATCGAGCGCTTCGTCACCGAGGCCGAGGTCGAGGCCGCGATCGACGACCCGCCCGAGGACACCCGCGCCTACTTCCGCGGCCGCTGCCTGCGCCAGTACGCCGACTCCGTCGCCGCCGCGTCCTGGGACTCCGTCATCTTCGACGTCCCGGGCCGGGAGTCCCTCCAGCGCGTCCCGACCCTGGAGCCCCTGCGCGGCACCAGGCAGCACGTGGGCGCCCTCCTGGACCGCTGCCGCACGGCCGCCGACCTGGTGGCCACCCTGACCGGGCAGAGCTGACGCACGGCCTCGAGGGCCGGGCGGCGCACAAGCGCCGCCCGGCCCCTTTTTTGCTTCCATTGGATAGTGTCACTATCGAGCCCTATCACCCTCGCTGACCTGCGCTAACGGGCCAGGTCTCGGTTTCGTGACCGCTATGCCCGTTTCGCTGGTCGGCGGACCGGCGATAACCCGAGCATGCCCCCGGTCCTGGGGTCGGAGGCGGCGAAACGGACCTTCAAGATCCGCTCGCCGGCGAAGATCCCGGCTAGGGTCGGAGGCACCGGCAGAGCGGAGGTACGGAATGGCCACAAAGGACACCGGCGGTCAGAAGCAGACCACCCGGCGCACGGAAGAGGTCGAGGAGACCGAGGCCACGACGACCGAGGACGTCCAGGAGCGGCAGGAGAAGCTCACTGACGACGTCGATTCGATTCTCGACGAAATTGATGAAGTCCTTGAGGAAAATGCGGAGGAATTCGTCCGTGGTTTTGTCCAAAAGGGCGGGGAATAAACAATAAATCCGGACATGTCCGATTCGGTCAAGAATCGAGCAGTCTCCTCGGCCTAGAAAACTCCAGATGCGGTAAAGCATGGGCGGGACTGGTAAAGTCCCGCCCATGCGTGTGAAGCAATGCCGCGACTGCGGCAAAACGAAACCCGTGACCGAGTTCTGGAAACGGAAAGCTTCCCCGGACGGCCTCGCTCTGTACTGCAGGGAGTGCTTCGGTCTCCGCAACGCGGCGTCGTACCGGGGAAAGCAGGCGGTCCAGGGGAAAAAGGTCCGATCCTATCGAAGGCGCTCGGCAGTTCCGGAGGGGATGAAATACTGCCCTAGGTGCGAAACGATCAAGAAGGTCGACGAGTTCGGGAGTAATCGCTCTCGTAAGTCCGGACTGTCTGCATATTGCAAGCCCTGCCACAACATGGTGATCGCCGAGCACAAGCAAGTGAAGTACGGCGGCGAGCGCAACTTCCTGCTCAAGCTCCGGTACGGCGTGACGGAGCAGGAGGTGGCGCAAATGATCGCCGAGCAGGGCGGCGTCTGCGCGATCTGCTTGCGAGGCGAGGCGAAGCACGTCGACCACAGCCACCTCACCGGCCTGGTCCGCCGGATCCTGTGCTTCAAGTGCAACGGCGGCCTCGGCCAGTTCCATGACGACCCGCAGGTGCTCCGCCTGGCGGCGGACTACCTGGAGCTGCGCGGCTCGCACGCCCGGCGCATGCGGCTCGAGATCGGCACTCCGGTCTTGGGAGGCCTGCACCGGGTCCGCTCGGATCCGTTCCGGCCGGCTCGCGGGAACAGCGTGCAGTCGGCGGGGCAGTACCACCCGCGCCGGAGGCGCGGGATCAACGACGAGGCCAGGGAGTGGCTCCTCAAGGTGCGGGTCGGCCTCTGCGCCGTGTGCTCGGACTTCCCCGGCGAGCACGTCGACCACGACCACGAAACGGGAGCGGTGCGCGGCCTGGCGTGCTTGAACTGCAACACGGGAATGGGGCAGCTCCGCGACGACCCGATCGCGTTGCGCCGCGCGGCCGACTACGTGGAGGGGCGGCTCGTCCGGACGGTGGCCACTGAGGACGGCGGTACGAGGCTGTCTCTGACCGTCCCGGACGTCGACCCTGCGACGGTCCCGAAGGGCGGCTGGAAGGAGTTCTGGGAGCAGGACGGCGAGTACCGCAAGGCGACGCTGCCGTTCGACGAGGAGCTCGACATGCCGACGTGGGACGACTCCGACCCGGACGGCGCCTGGGCGCCGTCCTGAGAGCGCACGGGGCCCGGCAGGGGG